>JAJYSQ010000006.1 GCA_021793495.1 Actinomycetes bacterium | reverse complement strand
CCGATCCGTCCTGCCTGGTCGCTCACGGGTCCTGAACTCCTCACCGATGCTCGCGCCATCCGGGGCAACGCTCGATGCCGGCTGACGCGAGCTGGTCACCTTCGCGCATGATGCCATGAATTGTCGTGCGGACGAGCGACCTGCTCATCGGCCGACGTCGAGGCGGATCACCCCATAGTCGTAGCCGCGCCGCCGGTAGACGACGCTGGGGCGCCGGGAGTCGGCGTCGACGAAAAGGTAGAAGTCGTGACCCACCAGCTCCATCTCGTACAGCGCCTGGTCCAACGTCATCGGCGCCGCCGCGTGAGTCTTGTCCCGGATGACCAGCGGACCTTCGTCGACCCCCGGGGGGGCCGAGCCTTCCTGGCCGGGAGCAGCCGCCTGATCAGGAGCGGCAGTCGGGTCGAGGGCAGTCGCAGCCGTCGCCAACGACTCGGGGGTGCGGTGGCCGTGGTGGACCCGCCGACGGTCGCCAGCCTTGCGTAGCTGCCCCTCCAGACGGCTCGATGCGAGATCGAGTGCGGCCAACGGATCGCCCGCCGCCGCCTCCGCTCGAACCACCGGTCCGCGGCTGTACAGGGTGATCTCCACCCGGTCGGACACGTCCGCCAGCCGCGGGTTGCGCTCCTCGCTGAGCACGACCTCGGCCCTGCTCACCGTGTGGTCGAGCCGCTCGATCTTGGCGAGCTTCTCCTCCACCTGGCGACGGAATCGCTCCGCCACCTTGGTGCGGCGTCCCTTGACGATGATGTCCACGACGTGCCTCCCGAGAGTTCATCGGCGACCAACCGGACAGGCACCCGCCCGGCCGACCTGGTCTTCGTCCCCACATCCGCCTGCTGAGGGTCTCGCGGCCTCACGTGCCACTACTCCCCTTCTCCCGTGACGGGGGTCATCGGGACCCCCGGTGGGGCAGGACTGACGTCTAAGCCGCACCGTGATCGGTCGACAACGAGTCGCCTTACGTGGACCGTTTTGCCTGCGGCTGGCATCGGCTTGTCGGAATCGTTCGGCCAGGAACGGCCAGACGACCCCGACGCAACCACGGACCCGAGCGGGTGCCATGACCTGACGCTACTGGGACAGAGATCCTGGGTGGAAGGGGACCTGGCGACCCCTGGTCGAACAGGCACGTTGGTCAGGCGAGCAGATCGGGCGGGTCGGGCCCACCTGTCCGTCCCCGGCGCAGGGTCGCGGCCACAGTGGCCACACCGTGCGCCCGAACCCCGGCGTGCTCCAGAGCACGCACGGCCTCGGACAGGGTGACCCCGGTGGTGACCACGTCGTCGACAACGATCAGTACCGCTCCGCTGCGGACGGCGGACAGCACGGCAGATCGACCCCGCGCGCCCAGAGCCATCGACCCCGCCACGTTCGTGGCCCGTGCGGTGGCCGCCAGACCGGCCTGGTCGCGTACCGGTCGTTGCGCGCGCAGGGCTGGCACGAGCACGGCGGGCACCCCGAGCTCGACCAGCCGCCGCACCGCGGCGTGTGCCAGCAGCTCGGTGGGATCCTCACCACGCCGCCGTCGGGACGCCGACGAGGACGGCGCGGGAACCGCGACGACGGTGCACGGGCGAGCGTGCGGTGGAACCGGATCTCGCGTGCTCGACTGCTCGGGTCCACCGGCCATGGCCGCGGCCGCGGCCGACCATACCGACCGGGCCAGTGCCTCGGCCAGCGCCGCCCGAGCTGCCGGGTTCGCCCGTTCCTTGTGCGCGCCGATGAGCCGGGCCACCGCTCCGGCGTACCCCGTGACCACATGGATCTCCGGCAACCCAGGCGGCGACGGGTCGGGGCGATGGCGGCGGACCGACTGCCCCAACGACTGCCGGCAGGAGTCACAGACCCCAGGCCCTTGCGGCGGTAGCGGGCTGGCGCAGCCCGGACACGCGCGAGGAACCGCCAGGTCCGCCAGACCCAGCGCTCCTCGGCGAACCGCCAACCCCCACCGGGCTATCACGGCCGGGAGCCTCGACCGGGTGCCCGGAGATCTCATGGCCGCCACCCTGAGCCCACGCGGGGCGCTCGTGGGACAGCCACGCTGCCCTGTGGACCGGCACCGGGCCGCCAGCGGGCTCTGCTCAGCCGAGCTGCTCAGCCGAGCTGCTCAGCCGAGCTGCTCAGCCGGGGTACAGGGGGTAGGCATCCGTGGCGACCAGCGCCCAGGTACGCCCGTCCAGCTGGTACACCGAGCCCGACGAGGTGCCGACGAGCAACGGCAGCGAGCCAGGCCCGGCTGCGACGGTGGTGGCACCGGTCAGCGGGGCCGCCCCGGCCGGACCGACGGTCGAGGCGACCAGGAACCCGTCGACGCCCACCAGGTAGGGAGCCAGTGCCTGACCAGGAGCCGTGGCGAGCACGGCCAGCCGGTCGGCGTTCATCCAGGACACCGACCGGAACCCGGTGAGCCCCGGGGCCACGCGCCACAGCCCGCCGACCTGAGGAGCGTCCGACGGCTTCTCCCCCGGGATCACCGCCCCCAGCAGCAGCCTGGACCCGGTGGCTCCGACGATCATCGCGACCCGGGTGCCGTCCCGCGACACCCGCAGGTCGCTCACGGCGGTCGAGCCGAGCCCGTTGACCAGCACCCTGCGGGCGTCGTTGGGACCGTGCACCACCCAGATCTGGGAGCCGGTCGAGGTCTGGTCGAGGATCCACAGGCCGCTCGTACGGTCCCACGACAACGCCGTCACGTGCGTCCCCCGGAACCACGCCACCGGCGCCTTGGCCGACCCCACCCCGCCGACGAGCACCGTGTGGCCACCGGCGGCCACGCCGGCGACCAGAGAGCCGTCGAGCGACACCGCCGCCCGTGCCAGCCGGACCTGGCCGTCCCCGACCGGTCCGGCCACGGGTGCCAGCGTGGTGGCCGTGCCGGCCGGTACCTCGCGGACCACGAGGATCGACAGCCGCCCGGCGTGCTCCAGGTACCCGGTGGCGTTGGGTGCCAGGACGTCCGGGTCGAACGACGCCCAGGTGCTCCGGGTCTGGGACGTACCAGCCCCGGGGATGGACACAGGCGTGCCGTTGACCGACACCACCACCGAGCTCACGTCGGGCAGCTGGCGCAGCGTCCACACGATCTGGGCAGCCATCGCCTGGCGGTCGGCCGTCCCGGCCCGCAGGGCAGAGTCGGACAGGTCGACCTGTGCCTGGCCGTTCTCCACCGGCACCGCGCTGAGCAGCCCCGTGCCCGCGGGCACCGCGGTGGCCACCGCGCCGCGCAATCGGCTGGTCGGACCGGCCAGCAGCCGGCGGACCAGCGTCGTCGACAGGCCCGGGCGAGCCGGCAGGAACACCGGGTCGGGCACCAGGACACCGCGGTGCGGGTCCAGGAAGTACAGGTCGACCGAGCGGTAGACGTTCGCCACGTCGTACGCGCTGAGCAGCATGCCCTGGGGCAGCGCGGAGATCCGCCACTGGCCCGAGACCATCTCCAGCGTGAAGCGCACCGAGAGCGGCTCCGCCATGGGCGCCGGCGAGTACTGACCCTGGCTGTCGATCGTGGCGATCTTCGTGGCTGCCAGGTCGACCACGTCGCTCGGCACCGGCCGGGCGACGGCCCGCCCGGATGACGAGGTCGACGGTGACGGCGAAGCTGAGGCCGGCGGCGAGGACGCGACGACAGCGACGGGGGATCGCGTACTCAGGTCGCGTCGCGGCTCGGGCACCCCGACCGCAGGCTTCTGGGCAATGGAGAACTGGCCGTTGTCCGCGTACACGGTCACCCCGGTCGCCGGCTGCCAGGACGCGGCCGCCGACGAGGTGAGGTACTCCCGGGCCACCGCGTGACCATTGTCGAAGTCCACGGTGGCCTGCAGGAATCCCTGGACGATCTCCGAGGGGGTCGCACCGGCGGGCGGGGCGGAGACGAGGACCCGGACGTAGGAGTCCGGCGGCCGGTAGGGCGCCACCGGCCCTTGCACGATCGGCCCCGATGTGGGGATCCGGGCACACCCCACCAGGATCGTGGCCGCGCACACCAGCAACAGGAGCCGCCTGCGGCCGGATCCCCTCGCTGATCCTGCGTGCCGGCGGTGCGCCGGCACGACGTGCTCACCCACCGTCGGTCTCCGCTGGTACTCCCGGGGCACCCGGGGCTCGGCCGGTGACGAAGGTCTCCGCCGAGTGCCTCGAGCCGGTCGGGCCGGGCTCCGGAACGACGGCCGGGGCTCCGGTGGACAACCTGACCGACACCCCCGTCGCCTCCGGCGCGGTCCGACGGTACGGAGCACCGATAGCGCGCAGCCGGGCCTGGCAGGAGTCGGGGGGCTCCAACGGCAAGGGGGAACGCAGCAACGGCTCACCGGCCACCCTGGGGAGGGTGAGCCGGAACTGTGCCCCATCACCGGGGTACCCCCAGGCCTGCAACCACCCTCCATGCAACCGGGCGTCCTCCAACGCGATCGACAGGCCTAGGCCCGTGCCGCCGGTCGTCCGGGCCCGCGCCGGGTCCCCCCGCCAGAACCGGTTGAACACCAGGGCGGCCTCCCCGGGTCGTAGCCCGACCCCATGGTCACGCACCGCTACCGCGACTGCCTGCTCGCTGACGGCCACGGTGACCAGGATGGGTCGACCCTCCCCGTGCTCGATCGCGTTGACGACCAGGTTGCGCAGCACCCTGTCGAGGCGCCGCGGGTCTGCTTCCACGACCGCCGGGGAGTCCGGTAGCGCGGTTCCTACCGTGCTACCTCGCCGCTCGGCCAGCGGAGCAGCCGCGTCCAGCACCCGGCGGACCAGGTCCCGCAGGTCGACCTGCTCCGGATCGAGCACCGCGGCTCCGGCGTCGAAGCGGCTGACCTCCAGCAGGTCGGAGAGCAGGGACTCGAACCGGTCGAGCTGGGTCTGCAGGAGCTCGGCAGATCGGGTCGAGGCCGGGTCGAACGCAACCCTGGACTCGTACAACACGTCGGCGGCCATCCGCACGGTCGTCAGGGGCGTCCGCAGCTCGTGAGACACGTCGGAGACGAACCGCCGCTGGACCCGCGAGAGGTCCTCCAGTGCTCGGATCTGCCGGGCCAGGTTCGCGGCCATCGCGTTGAACGCTTGGGCGAGCCGGGCCAGGTCGTCCTCGCCGCGGACCGGTAGCCGCTCCTGGAGCCGCCCAGCGGCGAGCCGTCCGGCGGTCTCGGCGGCCTGGCGCACCGGGCGGACGACCAGACGGGTGACCATCGCGGCGATCCCGGCGAGCACCAGCACGAGCACGACCCCGGCACCCAGCAGGGTGCGCTGCACGAGGGCGACCGTGGACTGCTCCTGGGTCAGCGGGAACAGGTAGTACAGCTCGTACAGCCCCGCACCCGGGATGGTGACGGTCGAGCCGACCGCCAGCCCAGGCACCGCCCGACCCGAGGTGTACCGCAGGTCGACGTAGGTCCAGGCCTGTCGAGGGGCGGCCACGACCGAGGCCCGCAGAGCGGCGGGGATGGACTGCTCCTCCACGTCATACGACGCCCGCCCCGCCAGCACCACGCTCGCCGGCACGCGGGGGGAGCGCAGCAGGAGGATCTCGTGCAGGCCGGCGGGCCCGGACCCGGTCGACAGCCGGCGCACCACGTCGTCCACCAGCTGAGCCAGGGAGCGCGGGTCCGTGCGGTCGGTCGCGTCGAACTGTGCCTGGGCGTCGGTGGTGCCCGAGGACGCCTCGACCAGGGCGGCATCGACCTTCGCGGTCAGCAGACCGCTGGTCACCCGGGCGAGCAGGAAATTGCCCAGGACCAGGACCACCAGCACGCTGAGCACCACGGTGGTCAGCATCACCCGCAGGTACAACGAACGGCGCCAGGGTCGTGACAGCGCGCGAAGCCACCCGGGGCGGATTCGCGACCAGCGGCGAAGCAGATGACGGGCGTTCATCCCGACCCGGTCATGGCCGGCCGTTCATCCCGCGCCGCACCGGTACCCGACCCCTCGAACGGTCAGCACGATCTCGGGACTCTCGGGGTCGCTCTCGATCTTCGCGCGCAGCCGTTGGACGTGGACGTTGACCAACCGGGTGTCGGCGGCGTGCCGGTACCCCCAGACCTGCTCGAGCAGCATCTCCCGGGTGAAGACCTGCCAGGGGCGCCGAGCCAGCGCGACGAAGAGGTCGAACTCCAGCGGGGTCAGCGCGATCGACTGCCCCGAACGGCGCACCGTGTGCCCCGCGACATCGATCACCAGGTCCGCCACGGTGATCGTCTCGGGCAGCGCATCATCGGTGCGACGCAGTCGGGCCCGGATGCGGGCCAGCAACTCCTTGGGTTTGAAGGGCTTCACCACGTAGTCGTCCGCCCCGGACTCCAGCCCGACCACCACGTCCACGGTGTCGGTCCGGGCCGTGAGCATCACGATCGGCACACCAGACTCGGCCCGGATCGCCCGGCACACCTCGATGCCGTCCTTGCCGGGCAGCATCACGTCCAGCAGCACCAGATCCGGTCGGGTCTCCCGGAACACCGCCAGGGCCCGGTCCCCGTGGGTGACGACCACCGGCTCGAACCCCTCGCCGCGTAGCACGATCTCCAGCATCTCGGCGAGCGCGATGTCGTCGTCGACGATCAGGACCCGTCCCTTCACCGCTGCGCCCGCCTCTCTGTCCCGCACCGCCCGACCGCTGGGCGCTGCCCGGCCGTCGTGCACCGCCGACGCCATGGTGGCATCAGCCGGCTCGGTCCGGAACCGGTGCCACCCCAGCGGCCCGCCGCACCGAACGCCGGTCCACCGGACGCGCCACGTCGTGCTCGGTGACCAGTGCGGTGACCAGGCCGGGCGGGGTGACGTCGAACGCCGGGTTGTACGCCGGGGACGCCGGTGGAGCGACCGGCCGCCCGGCGCACTCGGTGACCTCCGCGGGGGCACGTTGCTCGACCTCGATCCCGGCGCCGTCCGCGCAGTCCAGGTCGATCGTGCTGGCCGGTGCCACGACCACGAAGGGAACTCCGTGGTAAGCGGCCAGCACGGCCAACGGGTAGGTACCGACCTTGTTGGCGACCGAGCCATCGGCAGCGACCCGGTCGGCCCCGACCACGACCAGGTCGACCAGCCCTCGGGCCATCAGAGAGCCAGCGGCACCGTCGACCAGCACGGAGTGTGGGACACCGGCCCGGCCGGCCTCCCACGCGGTGAGCCGGGCACCTTGCAGCAGCGGACGCGTCTCGTCGACCCAGAGGTGGCCGACCCGCCCGGCACGATGGGCGGCGAGCACGACGGCCAGCGCCGTCCCCTCTCCACCGGAGACCAGGGCCCCGGTGTTGCAGTGGGTCAGGATCCGGGCGTCGGCCGGCACCAGAGACAGCCCACGGGCCGTCATGGCCCGGCTGGCAGCCCGGTCGTCAGCCACCAGCCTCCGAGCCTGGCTCAGCGCAGCCGCGGCCCGGTGCGCCGGCACCGCCTGGCTCCAGGCGCCCCGCGCCACCTCGACGCCGCGGGCCAAGTTCACCGCGGTCGGCCGCGCGGTGGACAGCACCCGGGCAGCGGCCGGGACATCCTCGCCCCGAGCAGCGGCCAGAGCTACGCCGTAGGCCCCGACGATGCCCAGCAGCGGTGCGCCCCGCACCACCAGGCGCCGGATCGCGTCCACGACCTCGGCGACGGAGCGGACCATCAGGTACCGCTCGGCCTGCGGCAGCTGCGTCTGGTCGAGCACCCGCAGCGCTGGCCCCACCGGTGGGGGAACCCACTCGGCCACGACCAGCGGACCCTGGTCGCCGTCAGGCACGGGTACGCCGTCCAGCTTCGGGCACAGACACGGGTCAAGTGTGTACCGCGATGCCGGTGATGCCGACCCGGGCGCACCCGCACATGCCAGGATGGCCAGTCGACGAGGAGACCAGGGACAAGAAAAGATCACGGCCACTCCCTGGGCCAGGACGGAGGGGTCGAGGTCATGCAGGAACCACCCGGGCAGGCCACGGGCGGGCCGACCCCGCCCGACGAACCGGCCCCGACCCCCGGCTGGGCCGCGGAGCAACCCCCGGGGTGGTCGGTTCCCCCCGGCTGGAGCGCACCGTCCCCAGGTTCGCCCGAGTGGTCGGCCCCGAGCGCAGGCCCGACGCCGTACCCGAACGCCCCAGGACCGGGCCCTGGACCCGGCGGGTACCCCTGGCCTGGCCAGGGACCGAGTGCTCCCAAACCGGGCATCGTGCCGCTGCGGCCGCTGGGCGTCTCGGAGATCCTCGACGGCGCCTTCACCGCGATACGGGCCCACCCCAAGGTCATGCTCGGTTCGGCCGCAGCGGTCACGGCGGTCGCCGAGCTCATCCGGGTCGCCGCCACATGGGGCTCCTTGAGCAGGCTCAGTACCCAGATCCAGGACCTGGGCGCCTCGGGAGCGCCACCCACGTCCGCCGCACTGGGGTCGTACACGTCGGCACTGGCGTTGACCTTCCTGCCGACCACCCTGATCTCCCTGCTCGCCCAGGTGCTGCTCACCGGGTTGTTGACCATCGTGGTCAGCAAGGCGGTCCTCGGCCGGCGGGTGAGCGCCGCCGACGCCTGGCACGATCTGCGTGGCCGGATCCCGGCGCTGCTCGGCGTGCTGCTGCTGGTGCTGCTGGCCACCCTCGCACCCTTCGTCGTGGCCGTCGGCCTCGGCCTGCTCGTCGCGGCCGGCACCGGTGCCGCCGGAGGAGTCGTCGTCGGCGTGCTCGTCGGCCTCGCAGCAGCGGTGGCGGCGGTCTACCTGTGGGTGGCCCTGTCCATGGCCGCCGCCACCACCGTGCTCGAGAAGCGGTCGGTGATGGCCTCGTTGCGCCGATCCCGTCGGCTGGTAGCCGGGTCCTGGTGGCGGGTGCTTGGCCTGCTGCTGCTCATCGGCATCATCACGGCCTTGGTGTCCGGCGTGGCGACGATCCCGTTCACCGTCGCGAGCACCATCGCCCAGCATGGATCGGCGGTCCCGACGGCCCTGGTACCGGTCACGATCAGCGCTCTGGGCGCGGTGATCGCCGGGACGATCGCCTACCCCTTCCAGGCTGCTGCCATCGTGCTGGTCTACATCGACCTGCGCATCCGCCGGGAGGCCCTGGACCTGACCCTCATCGCCGCGGCCCAGCAGGCCGATACCGCGTCGCCCGCGAGCTGGGATCCCCGGACGGGCACCGGGCGGACCCCATGACCGGGGCCACCGGCGCGATGCCGGCACCGCTCGCCACGGCACAGGTACCCGTGGCCCCGGTGCAGCTCTCCCGGGAGCAGGCCGCAGCCGCCGCGGCCGCCGAGCTGTCCAAGCCTGAGTTCCACGTCCGACCGCCGATTCTCACCCAAGCGTTGCAGTGGCTGGCCGAGCACGTGGCCCGGCTGCTGCACGCCGCCGCGGGGATCTCCCCGGGCCGCTCGGTGGGGCTGGTGGTCCTGGTGACAACCGCAGTGGCGGCGGGCCTTGCGGTGCGCCACGGGCTCGGCCCGAGACCTGGTCGCGTCCGCACCGACGGGGCGGTGTTCGAGGGCGGCCCGATCAGCGCCGAGCAGCACCGCCAGGCCGCCGACCAGGCCAGGTGGCGCGGCGAGCACGCCACGGCGGTCCGCGAGCGGTTCCGGGCGCTGGCCCGCGAGCTCGAAGAGCGTGGGGTGGTGGACTCTCGGCCCGGGCGGACCGCCCGAGAGACCGCCCGGGTGGCCGGTTCGACGCTGCCCGCGGTGGCACCAGCGGTCACCGCCGCCGCCCGGACCTTCGACGAGGTGGCCTATGGGGGCGCCGCCGCCGGTGCCGAGCAGGACGAGACGGTCCGGCGGGCCGACGACATGGTTCGGGGCGCGCTGCGCGACGGGGGCCTCCCATCGCCCGGCGTGGGCCCCCGCTGACCACTCCCGTGGCCGCCCCCCTGACGACCGCCGACGGCAGCCCTGCACCGGTCGTGCCGGTCGCCGTGCTCGCCGCCCGGCTCCACCGTTGGCGCGCCGCCATCGGCCTGTCGGCGCTCGTGGTGATCGCGGTCAGCGCACTGGTCCTGACCCAGACCGGCCGTGGCACAGGTCTGCTGGCTCCGGACGGCACCGACGGGGCGGGGGCGAAGGCGCTCGTCGCCATCCTGCGGGCGCACGGCGTCCGGGTGGTGCCCGTGACCACCGCCGGCCAGGCCAAGGCCCAGGCGAGCGCCCAGTCCACGGTCCTGGTCACCGAGCCCGCGCTGGTCACCACGGCCACCTGGCGGGCGCTGCGGGCCCGTGGCGCGGACCTGGTCCTGGTCTCGCCGGGACAGCCGAGCCTGACCGCGCTCGGCCTGCCGGTCCAGACGTCCGGGGCAGGCCCGGTCCGACCACGCTCGCCCGACTGCACGCTCGCGGCAGCGACCGTCGCTGGTGACGCCTGGCTCGGTGGCCAGCTGTACGCCGCGGAGCCCGGCGCCCGGGTGACCACCTGCTACCCCAGTGGGCCGGGGTCCGGCCTGATCGTCGTCGGCGTCACACCCGGCGCCACCACCGCACCGCAAGGGACTCCCACGATCACGCTGATCGGCGCCCCCAGCCCGCTGACCAACGCGGACCTGGCCTTCGGCGGCAATGCCGCGCTGGCGACGTGGCTGCTCGGTGCCCGACCCACCCTGGTCTGGTACCGCCCCGACCCGCTCGCCGCCACCGGCAGCCAAGGGCTGCTCGCCCTGGTGCCGCCACCGGTGCGCAACGGGCTGGTGATCGCGGCGTTGGCCCTGGCGCTCCTCGCGGCCGCACGTGCTCGGCGCCTCGGTCCGGTGGTGGACGAACCGCTGCCGGTCCGAGTCCTCGCGCTGGAGACGACCGAAGGACGCGGGCGGCTCTACCAGCGGACCGGAGCCCGAGGGCGGGCGGCAGCGGCCCTGCGCGAAGCGTGGACACGACGGGCCCGCGAGCGGTTGGGTCTGCCGCGGACCGCTCCACCGCCCGCCGTGGTCGCCGCAGTGAGCCGGATCACCGGGTGGCCGCCGGGCCGGGTGGCTGAGCTCCTGTACGGTACGGACCCGCCTGCAGACGCGGCCTTGGTCGACCTGGCTGGTGCCCTGGACGAGCTGGAGGACCGGCTGTCCGCGGCCCAGGCCGGTCGAGACCCCGCAGCCGACGACCCCCTGAGTGCACCCGATCCGACTGCGGAGGCTTCCCGTGACCGATGATCCCGGCAGCCCACGCGTACCCGCCAGCCCCGGCGTACCTACGTCGGCGGACGACCAGCGCCCGGACCCCCGAGCCGCGCTCGTCGAGGTGCGTCGCCAGATCGCCAAGACCGTGGTGGGTCAGGACGGTGCCGTCACCGGGCTGGTGGTCGCCCTGGTCACCGGCGGCCACGTGCTGCTCGAGGGGGTCCCGGGGGTGGCCAAGACCCTGCTGGTCCGTACCCTGGCCGCCAGCCTGAGCCTGCAGGCCCGCCGGATCCAGTTCACCCCCGACCTGATGCCTGGTGACGTCACCGGCTCGCTGGTGTTCGACGCGCGCAGCACCGAGTTCACGTTCCGTCAAGGCCCGGTGTTCACCAACCTGCTGCTGGCCGACGAGATCAACCGCACACCCCCCAAGACGCAGTCGGCGCTGCTGGAGGCGATGCAGGAGCGGCAGGTCACCGTCGACGGCAGCCCGCATCCGCTGCCCGACCCGTTCCTGGTGGCCGCCACCCAGAACCCGGTGGAGTTCGAGGGGACGTACGCGCTGCCCGAGGCCCAGCGCGACCGATTCATGCTCGCCCTGGTGATGGGGGTACCCAGCCAGCCCGAGGAGGTGGAGATGCTCACCCGGCACGCCCACGGGTTCGACCCGCAGGACCTCCTCGGCGCTGGCGTGCGCCCGGTGGCCGGCCCCGAGGAGCTCGCGGCAGCCCGTCAGGCGGTCCGCCAGGTCACGGTCCGGCCCGAGGTGGTCTCCTACATCGTCGCGGTGTGCCGGGCCACCCGCTCCTCCCCGGCCGTCCGGCTGGGAGCCTCGCCGCGGGCCGCCACCGCCCTGCTGTCCGCCGCCCAGGCGTGGGCCTGGCTGTCCGGACGTGAGTACGTCACTCCGGACGACGTGCAGGCCCTGGCCCACCCGACCCTTCGCCACCGCCTGGTGCTCAGCACCGAGGCTCAGATGGACGGGGTGGAGGTGGACGCGGTGCTCGAGTCGGTCCTGGCCGGGGCCCCGGTACCGGCGATGAGCCGGACGTGAACCCGCACCCGGGCCACCTCGACCCCCTCCGGCGGTGACCCTGACCCCCCGGGCGGCCGTGGCGTTGCTGGTGCTCGCGCTACCGGTCGTCCTGCTGGGGCTCCCCCCCGGCCCCGGAGTCGGCGTGACGCTCCTGGTGCTCGTGGTGCTGGTGTCGTTGGACCTGGTCTACGCCGGCCGGGTCGGGGCTGTGCACGTCACCCGCGGCGACCCCCGCCAGGTTCGCCGGGGCGAACCAGCCACCGTCGCGCT
>JAJYSQ010000005.1 GCA_021793495.1 Actinomycetes bacterium | reverse complement strand
TGCCGTCGCGGATCGCCACGACCCCGAAGCGACGAGGCACCCCCTCCGGCAGGGCGACCAGGTCGGCGACCAGCGCCCGGTACCGCGGCTCGAACACGTGCAGCGGCAGGACCAACCCGGGGTAGAGCACGGTTTCCAGCGGGAACAGCCCGATCCGCTCGCCCACGGGACCAGCCTAGGGGCGCTGGTACGGTCGAGCCATGCTGCTGCCCACCGCTCAGCTCGGACGTACCGGCATGTCGATCACCCGGGTCGGGTTCGGGGCCTGGGCGATCGGCGGGGGCGGTTGGACCTACGCGTGGGGCCCGCAGGACGACGACGCGTCGGTCGCCGCGATCCGCCACGCGGTCGAGTCCGGGGTGAACTGGTTGGACACCGCGGCGGTGTACGGACTGGGCCACTCCGAGGAGGTCGTTGCCCGGGCCCTGCGCGACCTGCCCGAGGCCGACCGGCCGTACGTGTTCACCAAGTGCGGCCTGGTGTGGGACCCCGCCGACCGGGCGATCGAGCCCCGGCAGGTGGCCTCCCCGGCGAGCATCCGGCGGGAGGTCGAGGACTCGCTGCGCCGGCTGCGGGTCGAGCGGATCGACCTCTACCAGGTGCACTGGCCACCGACGGACGGCACGCGGCTGCCGGAGTACTGGGCGACGATGCTCGCGCTACGTGACGAAGGCAAGATCCGTGCGGCCGGACTGAGCAACCACGATGTCACCGCCCTGGGGCTCGCCGAGGCGATCGGCCACGTGGACAGCCTGCAGCCGCCCTTCTCGGCGATCCACCGGGACGTCGCCGGCGCCGAGCTCGGCTGGTGCGCGGCCCACCAGACCGGCGTGATCGCCTACAGCCCCCTGCAGTCCGGCCTGCTCACCGGGACGATGACCGCCGGGCGGGTCGCCGCGATGCCGTCCGACGACTGGCGGCGACGTGACCCGGAGTTCGCCGAGCGGCTGCCGGCCAACCTGGAGCTGGCCGCGACCCTCGCCGAGATCGCGCGGCGTCGCGGGGTCCCGGTGCCCGCGGCCGCGGCGGCCTGGACGCTGGCGTGGCCCGGGGTGACCGGGGCGATCGTCGGGGCGCGCAGCGCTGCGCAGGTCGACGGCTGGCTGCCGGCCGCCACGTTCGTTCTCGACGAGCAGGACCTCGACCAGGTGGCTGCCGCGATCACCCGTACCGGGGCAGGGCATGGCCCGGTACGGCCGACCCGCATCTAGACTCTGGCGGGTGACCGATCTGCGCCGCATCGACCTACGCGGGCCGGCGCGTCGCACGGTCGACCCGCGAGACGTGCTGCCCCGGGCCGGTGCCGACGTCCCCGCAGTGCTCCCTGCCGTGCTGGCCGTGTGCGAGGACGTCCGTACCCGGGGGCTGCCCGCGGTGCTGGCGGCCACCGAGCGGTTCGACCACGTCCGCCAGGAGACCACTCGGGTCCCGCCCCACACGCTGGCCCGGGCTCTGGACGTGCTGGACCCGCGGGTGCGCGAGGCCCTGGAAGAGGCCGCTCGCCGCGCCCGCGTGGTTCACCAGGCTCAGCGCCGACCCGACGTGCGCGTCCAGGTCGCCCCGGGCGGCACGGTCACCGAACGATGGGTGCCGGTGCGCCGGGTGGGCCTGTACGTCCCGGGCGGGCTGGTGGCGTATCCGTCCAGCGTGGTGATGAACGTGGTCCCGGCACAGGTGGCTGGCGTCCGGTCGCTGGCCGTGGCCTCCCCGCCTCGGCCCGAGCATGGCGGACGGCCGCACCCGGCGGTGCTGGCCGCCTGCGCGCTGCTGGGCGTCGACGAGGTGTACGCCGTCGGCGGCGCACAGGCCGTGGCGATGTTCGCGTACGGCACCGCCGAGTGCCCGCGGGTCGACCTGGTCACCGGGCCGGGCAACGTGTACGTGGCCGCCGCCAAGCGGGCGCTGCGCGGGGTGGTCGGGATCGACTCGGAGGCCGGGCCCACCGAGATCGGCATCCTCGCCGACGCCTACGCCGACCCCGACCTGATCGCCGCGGACCTGGTCGCCCAGGCCGAGCACGACGAGAACGCCGCCTGCCTGCTCGTCACCGATGCTCCCGCGCTGGCCGAGGTGGTGGACCAGCGGCTGGCCGTACGGGTCGCGGCGACCGTGCACCGCGACCGGGTGCGTGCGGCCCTGGCCGGGCAGTCCGCCACCGTGCTGGTCGACGACCTCGACCAGGGCCTGGAGGTCCTCGACGAGTGGGCCCCCGAGCACCTGGAGGTGCTGACCACCGATGCTCGTGAGCGAGCCGCACGGGTGGTCAACGCCGGTGCGGTGTTTGTCGGGCCCTGGTCGCCGGTCAGCCTGGGGGACTACCTGGCCGGCTCCAACCACGTGCTGCCGACCGGGGGGACCGCCCGGCACACCGGCGGGCTCGGCGTGGACTCCTTCCTGCGCGGGGTGCACGTGGTGGAGTACGACCGACCGGCTCTGGCCGCGGTCGCCGATGACGTCCAGGCGCTGGGTGGGGCCGAGGGCCTGCACGCGCACGTCGCGGCCGTCCGGGCCCGCATCCCCGTCCCGAACGCAGGATGAGCCCTGACCGGCGCCCGAGCGCCGAGCGCCGTCCACTGCCGGTGCGCGCGGACCTGCGCGGCACCCATCCCTACGGTGCCCCGCAGGTGCCCGCCGCTGTCCGGCTGAACACCAACGAGAACCCGTACCCGCCGTCGCCCGCGCTGGTCGCTGAGATCGGCTCCCGGGTCGCGCAGGCCGCCACCCAGATCAACCGGTACCCGGACCGGGAGGCACTCGGGCTGCGCGCGGACCTGGCGTCCTACCTGACCAGGACCACGGGCGTCCCCGTCACCGCCGAGGCGGTATGGGCGGCCAACGGGTCCAACGAGGTGCTCGCCCAGCTGTTCGCCCTGTTCGCCGGGCCGGGACGCCTGGTGCTCGGCTTCGAGCCCTCGTACTCGATGCACCGGCTGCTCGCGACCGGGTCCGGAGCCCGGTACGTCGCGGCGGCCAGAGCCGAGGACTTCACGCTGTCCGTCCCGGCCGCCGTCGAAGCGGTACGCATGTATCAGCCCGATGTGGTGGTGGTGTGCTCGCCGAACAACCCGACCGGCACCGCGACACCGCTGGCCGTGCTCGAGGTCCTTGGCGCCGAGCTCGACCGGGCCGGTTCCGGGGTTCTGGTCGTCGACGAGGCGTACGCGGAGTTCTCCACCACCCCCAGCGCGCTCGGGCTGCTCGACGGCCGGGACCGGATGGTGGTCACCCGCACGATGAGCAAGGCGTTCGCCTTCGCTGGCGCCCGGTTGGGGTACCTGGCCGCCGACCCTGCACTGGTCGAGGCGCTCCATCTGGTCCGACTGCCCTACCACCTGTCGGCGATCACCCAGGCGGCCGCCCAGGCCGCCCTGGCGCACGCCGAGGAGCTGCTCATCACGGTGGAGGCGGTCCGGATGGCCCGTGACCGGATGGCCGAGGGGCTGCGCGTCCTGGGGTTGACCGTCGCACCCTCGGATGCGAACTTCCTGCTGGTCGGAGGGTTCGCGGACGCCCCGGCGACCTGGGCAGCGCTGCTGGGGCACGGGGTGCTCGTGCGCGACGTCGGACTGCCCGGGTGGCTGCGCGTCACTGCCGGCACCGAGCAGGAGACGACAGCGCTGCTGCAGGCGATGGACCAGGTGCTCTCCCAGCCCCGTACCGCCCAACCCCGTACCCGAGGAGCCCGATGACCGCCCCCGCACCCGGCCGGACCGCACTGGTCGAGCGCACCCCCGGGGAGACCTCGGTGCGGCTGCGGCTGGACCTGGATGGCACCGGGGCCGCAACCATCAGCACCGGCCTGGGCTTCTACGACCACCTGCTGAGCCAGCTGGCCCGGCACGGGTTGTTCGACCTGGAGGTGGCGACCCTCGGTGACCTGGAGGTCGATGCCCACCACACGGTCGAGGACACCGCGATCGCCCTCGGTGAGGCGTTCGCCCGGGCGCTGGGGGACAAGGCCGGACTGACCCGGTTCGGCGACGCGCTGGTCCCGCTGGACGAGACGCTGGTCCGGGTGGCCGTCGACCTGTCCGGCCGGCCATACGTGGTGCACACCGAGCCCGACGGGCTTGCCCCGGCCGTCGGGGCGTACGAGACCTCGCTGACCCGACACGTCTGGGAGTCCTTCGCGCACACCGCCGGTCTCACCCTGCACGTCGACGTGCTGCGCGGGCGCAACGCCCACCACGTGGCCGAGGCCCAGTTCAAGGCGGTGGCCCGGGCCTTGCGCACCGCGGTCACCGCCGACCCTCGGCAGCCGGGGGTACCCAGCACCAAGGGCGTGCTGTGAGCCCGTCCACGATCGCCATCCTGCTCGTCGTCCTCGGCGGGTTCCTGCTCGGCGGGGCGTGGAGCGTGCTCTCCCAGCACAAGTCCCGCGTGGTGAGCGCGCTGCTCGGCCTGGCCGGGGCACTGGCCCTGGCCGCCGGGGTGCTGCGCCTGGTCGGGCACCGATGAGCCGGACGCGGCCCCGGGTCGTGGTGCTCGACTACGGTTCGGGCAACCTGCGCTCGGCCCGCCGTGCCCTGGAGCGGGTCGGGGCCGAGGTCGAGGTGGGGTCCGATCCCGCGGCCGTGCTTGCCGCCGACGGGCTGGTCGTGCCGGGTGTCGGGGCGTATGCCGCTGCGATGGCCGGGCTGCGCGCGGTCGACGGACCGCGGCTGGTCACCCAGCGGCTGGCGGCCGGTCGCCCGGTGCTCGGCATCTGTGTCGGCCTGCAGGTGATGTTCGACCGAGGTGTCGAGCACGGCACCCAGACCCCCGGGCTGGGCCGCTGGCCAGGGGTGGTCGAGCGGCTGGACGCCCCGGTGCTGCCTCACATGGGGTGGAACACGGTGAGCGCGCCGGCGGGCTCACCGCTGTTCGCCGGGGTGGCCGGGGAGCGGTTCTACTTCGTGCACTCGTACGCGGTGCGCCGCTGGTCACCGCGCGGACCGGCTCCCGGGACGAAGGCGCTGGTCACCTGGTCCGAGCACAGCGAGCCGTTCGTTGCCGCGGTGGAGGACGGGGTGCTGATGGCCACCCAGTTCCACCCCGAGAAGTCCGGCGATGCCGGTGCCGTCCTGCTGGCCCACTGGTTGGAGACCCTGCGATGATCCCCGAGCCGACGACGGCCGACACCCGTCCGCCGCTGGTGCTGCTGCCGGCGGTCGACGTGGCCGGCGGTCAAGCGGTCCGCCTGGTCCAGGGGGTGGCCGGTACCGAGACGACGTACGGCGACCCGGTCGAGGCCGCGCTGGCCTGGCAACGCGCCGGGGCGAGCTGGCTGCACCTGGTGGACCTGGACGCGGCGTTCGGCCGGGGGTCCAACGCCGAGCTGCTGGCCCGGGTGGTCGCGGCGGTGTCGATGGCCGTAGAGATCTCCGGCGGGATCCGGGACGACGCCTCCTTGGCCGCCGCGCTGGCCACCGGGGCGAGGCGGGTGAACCTGGGGACCGCGGCCCTGGAGGCTCCGGACTGGGTGGCCCGGGTGATCGCCGAGCACGGCGATACCGTGGCCGTCGGCCTGGACGTACGCGGCACCCGGCTGGCCGCGCGCGGGTGGACCTCCGAGGGCGGGGAGCTGGACGAGGTCCTCGATCGGCTCGAGCAGGCCGGGTGCGCCCGGTACGTGGTGACGGACGTGACCCGTGACGGCACGCTGACCGGTCCGAACCTGGAGCTGCTGCGCACGGTGTGCACCCGGACCCACCGGCCGGTGGTCGCCAGCGGTGGGGTCGCGAGCCTGGACGACATCGCGGCGCTGCGCACCCTGGTGCCGGCCGGAGTGGAGGGGGCGATCGTCGGCAAGGCGTTGTACGCCGGGGCGTTCACCCTCACCGAGGCGTTGCTGGTGGCCGGGCGGTGAGCCTGTCCGTACGGGTGATCCCCTGCCTGGACGTCGACCGAGGCCGAGTGGTCAAGGGGGTGAACTTCGCGGACCTGCGTGACGCCGGGGACCCGGTGGCGCTGGCCCGGCTCTACGACGCCGAGGGTGCCGACGAGCTGGTCTTCCTGGACATCACCGCGTCGGCGCAGGACCGATCCACCACCTACGACGTGGTCGAGCGCACCGCCGGGGAGGTGTTCATCCCGTTGACCGTGGGCGGTGGGGTCCGTTCGGTCGGTGACGTGGACCGGCTGCTGCGGGCGGGCGCGGACAAGGTCGGGGTGAACACGGCCGCCCTCCAGCGCCCGGAGCTGATCGCCGAGATCGCCGACCGGTTCGGCGCCCAGGTGCTGGTCCTGTCGGTGGACGCACGGCGCACGCCGACGGGGGTGAGCACCCCGTCGGGCTTCGAGGTGACCACGCACGGCGGACGACGCGGGACGGGCATCGACGCCCTGGCCTGGGCCGAGCGGGCCGCGCGGCTGGGGGCCGGGGAGATCCTGCTGAACTCGATGGATGCCGACGGCACCGGACAGGGGTACGACCTGGCGATGATCGCCGCGCTCCGGGGCGTCGTCGCCGTGCCCGTGGTGGCCAGTGGTGGGGCCGGGACGGCGGCGGACTTCCCCCCGGCGGTCGCCGCCGGAGCCGATGCTGTGCTTGCCGCCAGCGTGTTCCACTTCGGAACCCTCCGGATCGGTCAGGTGAAGGCCGCGCTGACTGCGGCCGGGTATCCGGTACGGACCCCATGCTCGCGGGGCGGGTCGGTCACACCCCCCGGTGAGCCTGGCTGAGCCGGGTGACCGGACCGGGCAAGGCGCTCGGTGCGCGCGTGACGACGCGCGTGACTACGCGCGTGACGAGGCACACCTCGACCCTACGGGGCCGGTGGCACCTCGGCAGGATCAGGTCGTGGCACGACCAGGTGGGAGCCGGACGGCAGAATGGGCAGGTGAGCGCCCCCGCCTCGACCCCCGCCTCGACCCCCGCCTCGACCCCCGCCTCGGGCGGGGCGCTCCCCCGTTCCGCGCTGGACCCGGCGATCGCCGCCCGCTTGCGCCACGACGTCCGCGGCCTGGTCCCGGCGATCGCCCAGCAGTGGGATACCGGCGAGGTGCTGATGCTGGGCTGGATGGACGACGAGGCGCTGCACCGGACGCTGACCACGGGTCGGGTGACGTACTTCAGTCGGAGCCGGGACGAGTACTGGCGCAAGGGCGACACGTCGGGGCACGTCCAGCTGGTCCGGTCGGTCTCGCTGGACTGCGATGGCGACGCGATCCTCGTGCAGGTCGACCAGGTGGGGCCGGCCTGCCACACCGGGACGCGCACCTGCTTCGACACGCGCGGGGTACCGGTCCGCGGCGCAGACGGTCGTCCGGTGAGCGGGTCGTGACCGGCCTGCCGGTCAGCCCGGACCTGCCCGCGTTCCGGGCCATGGCCGCGGACCGCCGGGTCATCCCGGTGGTCCGCCGGCTGCTGGCCGACGCGGAGACCCCGCTGAGCGTGTACCGCAAGCTCGCCGACGATGCCCCGGGCACTTTTCTGCTGGAGTCGGCCGAGCAGGGGCGCAGCTGGTCGCGGTACTCCTTCGTGGGCGCTCGCTCGGCCGCGGTGCTCACCGAGCGGGACGGGCAGGCGGTCTGGTACGGCAACCCGCCGGTCGGGCTGCCGACCGGCGGGGACCCCCTGGCCGCCGTCCGGGACACGCTGGCCGCGCTGCACACCCCGCGGATGCCGGACCTGCCGCCGCTGACCGGCGGGCTGGTCGGGTACCTGGGGTACGACCTGGTCCGTCGCATGGAGCGCCTGCCGGCGCTGGCCGAGGACGACCTGCACCTGCCGGAGATGGGGCTGGTGCTGGCCACCGACCTCGCGGTTCTGGACCACCTGGACGGGACCGTCCTGCTGGTGGCCAACGCGGTCAACTCCGACGGCACCGATGAGCGGGTGGACGAGGCGTGGTCCGATGCCGTCCGACGGCTGGACGAGATGACCCGCCGGCTGGGTGGTGCGCTGGCTTCGAGCGTGGCCAGCCCCGGTGTGGCCAGCGACCCGCGGGTGCGCCGAGGCACCCCCCGCGACCGGTACCTGGCCGCGGTGGTCCACGCGCAGGAGCAGATCCGGGCCGGTGAGGCATTCCAGGTCGTGGTCAGCCAGCGCTTCGACGTGCCGACCACCGCGGACGCCCTGGACGTGTACCGGGTGCTGCGAGCCACCAACCCCAGCCCGTACATGTACCTGCTGCGGATGCACGGGTTCGACATCGTCGGCTCCAGCCCCGAGGCGCTGGTCACGGTCGTGGGGGACCGGGTGAGCACGCGCCCCATCGCCGGGACCCGCCCCCGCGGGGCCACGCCACGCGAGGACGCCGAGCTCGCCGAAGCACTGGTGGGCGACGAGAAGGAACGAGCCGAGCACGTGATGCTCGTGGACCTGGGCCGCAACGACCTGGGCCGGGTGGCTCGCCCGGGATCCGTGGAGGTGGTGGAGCTGATGAGCGTGGCCCGCTACTCCCACGTGATGCACCTGGAGTCCACCGTCGTCGCGCAGCTCGACCAGGGGCGGACCGCCGTGGACGCCCTGGTCTCGTGCTTTCCCGCCGGCACCCTGTCCGGAGCGCCGAAGGTACGCGCGATGGAGATCATCGAGGAGCTGGAGCCGACTCGACGCGGGGTGTACGGAGGGGTCGTGGGGTACTTGGACTTCGCCGGGGACATGGATGCGGCCATCGCGATCCGCACCGCGGTACTCCGTGACGGGGTGGCGCACGTGCAGGTTGGCGCGGGGATCGTGGCCGACTCCGTCCCGGAGGCCGAGGACGCGGAGTGTGCCGCCAAGGCGGCCGCGGTGCTGCGGGCCGTGGCGGCCGCCGAGACGCTGCGTGCGGTCGGATGAGCACGTCCCCGGACCCGCCGGACCCGCCAGCCTTCCCCGTCTCGGCGCCGGAACGGCCGCGCGCTGGCCGCACCATGGTCGCGGTGGTCGTGCTGATGGTCGTCGCGGCCAGCCTGCTGCTGGTCGTCGCGGGCCAGCCGTGGGCGTACCTGTCGGGTTCGGGCGGCCCGGGCCTGCCGAGCGTGTCAGCCACCGTGACCGGTCGGTCCGTCGCCCCCGCGCTGGTCGGGATCGGCCTGCTGGGCCTGGCCGCGGTCGCCGGCGTGCTGGCCACGCGTGGGTGGACCCGCCGGCTGGTCGGGGTGGTCATGCTGGTCGCTGGGGCCGGCGTGGTGCTCGCGGGGATCGACGGGGTCCGCGCCCCGGCCGGGGCGGCCCCGGCTCGCCACCTGGCGGCGACGGTCGACGCCATGACGGTCCGGGGGACCGGGTGGCCGTGGGTGGCGGTTCTCGCCGGGGTGCTGCTGGCCGCCAGCGGCGTGCTGGTCGCGATCCTCGGGCCGCGCTGGCCGGGTATGGGCGGGCGCCCCGGTGAGCCGGGGAGGTACTCGCGTCCCGGGACCATGAGGTCTCGACCGGGTGCGAGCGGGTCGGGTGCGAGCGGGTCGGCCAGCCCCGCGCCGGGCCGGCTCGGCCCGGTCGCCCTGTGGGACTCCCTGGATCGTGGGGAGGACCCGACCGACACCTCGGCCGACCCCCTGCCAGAATGACCCCCCGAGGTGTGGACCGACGGTCCGGCTGCACCAGCCCGGCTGCACGAGGAGGATGCGGATGTCCATGAACAGCCACGGGGCCGGCAGCGACCACGGGAACACCCCGGCGGCATGGACCACGGTGATCACCATGATCGTCGGGGCGATCATCTCAGGCGTGGCGCTGATCGCGGCCAAGCCATGGATCTTCTGGGTGGGCGTGGGCATCATCGTGGCTGGCGTGGTGATCGGCAAGGTCATGGGGCTGCTCGGGTTCGGCAAGCCACGACTGCCGGCCGGTGGCCACTAGCGGGTCGTCCGCGGCGGACCAGGCGCACCCGTCGGGCTCGCCCCCGTCCGGTGCCCGCGGGCTGGTGCTGGTCGTCGAGGACGAGCGGGCGATCGCCGACCTGCTGCGGCTCTACCTGTCCCGCGCGGGGTTCGGAGTGCACGTCGCCACCGATGGGGAGTCAGCGTTGGAGGCGGTCCGGTCCGTACGGCCGGTGGCGGTGCTGCTCGACGTCGGTCTGCCCGGGATCGACGGGATCGAGGTCGTCCGCCGGCTGCGGGCGGCCGAGGACTGGACGCCGGTGCTGTTCGCGACGGCTCGCGACGACGAGGTGGACCGGGTCCTCGGCCTCGAGATCGGAGCCGACGACTACATCACCAAGCCGTTCAGCCCGCGTGAGGTCGTCGCGCGGGTCAAGGCGGTGTTGCGCCGGACGTCGGGCCCGGCCGATGCCGGCCGGGTGCTCCGCGTGGGCAACGTCAGCCTCGATCCGGGTGCTCGTCGGGTGTACCTGGGCTCTGACCCGGCGCAGGAGGTCGAGCTCACCACGACCGAGTTCGACCTGCTGGCCCACCTGATGCGCCGACCTGCGCGGGTGTTCACCCGCGAGCAGCTGCTGTCGGACGTCTGGGGGTACGCGGCGACCCTCGGGACCCGGACGGTGGACGTGCATGTCGCCCAGGTGCGCGCCAAGCTCGGCCCCAGCAGCCCGATCCGTACGGTCCGTGGCGTCGGTTACTCCGCGGAGCCCCCGGCACCCAGCCGGCCCGCGGGGCGGTGATCACGCCGGTGGCCCGGACCCCGCGTGCGGCGCGCACCACTCGTGGGGCTCGGACGACGCTGGCTGCCCGGACCACGTTGGTCACCGCGACGGTCGTCGTGGTGGCGATCCTGCTGGTGGGGTTGGTGTCCCTGGGGCTGGTCCGCGGCGCCTCGCAGAGCCAGGCGCTGCTGACCCTGGGCCGGCAGGCCGACCTGGTCGCCCGCAGCGTGGACCGCAGCGTCGTCGTCGGGGCGCCGCAACGTCCCCTGCGGCTCGAACCGATCCTGCGCCAGCAGGGCATCTCGCTGCACGTCCTGCGTACCGGTGGGTCGGCACCCGCGGGGCTGACCCCGGCCCAGGTGGCTCGAGTGCTGGCCGGTCACCCGGTGTCCGTCATCGTCACCGTCGGTGGGCGCAGCCTGTTGATCGCGGCGCGGCCGACGGATTCCCGGGTCGGCATCGCGCTGGTGCAGTCCGCCCGGGTGGCGCGTTCCACCGCGGCCCAGGCCTTGGGCCGGCTGGGGCTGGCACTGATGGTCGGCCTGGCCGGGGGGGTCCTGTCCGGCCTGGCGCTGTCCCGATGGCTGGCCCGCCCGCTGGCCCGTACGGCGCAGGCCGCCCATCGGCTGTCCACGGGGGAGCGCGGCGTACGGGTGGAGCCGGACGGCCCGGTCGAGGTGGCCGAGGTGGCTGAGGCGATCAACACGCTGTCGGCGGCCCTGGCTCTCAGCGAAGACCGGCAGCGTGAGTTCCTGCTCTCGGTGTCCCACGAGCTGCGCACCCCGCTGACCGCGGTGAAGGGGTACGCCGAGGCCCTGGCCGACGGTGTGGTCCCGGCGACCGAGGTGGCCAGCACCGGGCGCACCATGCTGGCCGAGTCCGAGCGGCTGGAACGGCTCGTCCGCGACCTGCTGGACCTGGCGCGCCTGGGTGCCCAGGACTTCCGGCTGGACCTGAGCCCGACCGACGTCGTCGAGCTGGTCCGCCTCGCCGGGGTGGTCTGGGCCGACCGGGGGCGGCGGGCCGGGGTGCCGGTGAGCGTCGAGCTGCCCGATGGGCCGCTGGTCGTGCGGACCGACCCGACCCGGGTCCGCCAGATCGTCGACGGGCTCGCGGAGAACGCCCTGCGGGTCACTCCGCCGGGACGACCGGTGGTGCTCGCCGTACGGGCCGAGGCTCGCCCCGGTCACCTGGGCTCGGCGATCACGGTGCCGGTCGCCGTCCTGGAGGTGCGCGATGGCGGACCGGGCCTCACCGAGGACGACATCGGCGTCGCGTTCGAGCGCTCGGCGCTGTACGACCGGTACCGCGGGGTGCGCCGGGTCGGCACCGGAGTGGGGTTGGCGCTGGTCGCCGGCCTGGCCACCCGGCTCGGCGGGGCGGCGCAGGCGGGGACCGCCGCGGAGGGTGGCGCGAGCTTCCGAGTCGTCCTGCCTGCGGACTGAACGATCCGGGTGCACGCCGGCGACACGGCGCGTCTGCCTGCGCGGGACCCCGGTGACCGGCTAGCCTCCCGCGTGGTGTGCCGACCGGCCACCGTCGGCCCGTGGCGGGGAGGATACGTCGATGAGTGACCCAGGACCGGGGCCGGACGACCCGTTCGGGCAGCCTCCCGGGCAGCCGTTCGGGCAGCCCTATGGCGGCGCGCCCTACGGGAGCATGCCCGCCGGCCAGCCGTACGGATCCCCGCCGCAGAACTACCTGGTCTGGGCGATCCTCAGCACGGTCTTCTGCTGCCTGCCGCTGGGCATCGTGTCGATCGTGTATGCCGCCCAGGTGAACTCCAAGTGGGCGGCCGGGGATGTGGCCGGGGCGACCGACGCCTCGGCGCGAGCCAAGCGTTTCGCCATCATCGGCGCGGCGGTCGGGCTGGTGGTGCTCGTCCTGTATGTGATCGCCGGGCTCGCCTTCGGGTTCTTCGCGGCGCAGACCGCCGGAGGCATCCCGGGTCCTGGTGTCGGGGTGGGCTGACGTGGCGCCGAGCCTCACCGCCACGGCAGCACCGGGGACCCGGGTCGCTCCCGGCCGGAGATCCGCGCTCGGCCTGCCGGTGGCCACGGTCCTGGGCGCGGCGGCGGTCGTGGGGTACATCGCCGTGGTCGACCCGAACCACCCGGGTCACTACCCGGCCTGCCCGTTCTACTGGCTGACCGGGTACTACTGCCCGGGGTGCGGCAGCCTGCGGGCGATCCACGACCTCGCGCACGGCCAGCTTGCGGCGGCCGCGCACCTGAACGTCCTGACGGTCGCGTTCA
>JAJYSQ010000004.1 GCA_021793495.1 Actinomycetes bacterium | reverse complement strand
CCGATCTGCCCACCACGCCCGCCAGCATGAAGAGGCGCTGCGCTCGATCGGCGCCGAGATCCACGACGAGTCCGAGCGGCTGCTCGTGGCCCCCGCGGTCCCGGCCGAGGAGCGTTAGACGCCAACGCCAGGGAGACGGTCAAGCGCCACCGAGCGGCATCCACGTACGACACCAGCCCCTGTGCCTGCTGCTGCCCGGGCCCAGCGTCTCAGTCCAGGTAGTCTCGCAACACCTGCGACCGGGACGGGTGGCGCAGCTTCGACATCGTCTTCGACTCGATCTGCCGGATGCGCTCGCGAGTCACCCCGTACACCTTGCCGATCTCGTCCAGCGTCTTGGGCTGACCGTCGGTGAGTCCAAAGCGCATCGCGACCACCCCCGCCTCCCGCTCGGAGAGCGTGTCCAGCACCGAGTGCAGCTGCTCCTGCAGCAGCGTGAAGGACACGGCATCCGCCGGGACCACGGCCTCGGAGTCCTCGATCAGATCGCCGAACTCGCTGTCGCCGTCCTCGCCCAAGGGCGTGTGCAGGCTGATCGGTTCACGCCCGTACTTCTGGACCTCGACGACTTTCTCGGGGGTCATGTCCAGCTCAGCGGCCAGCTCCTCAGGAGTGGGCTCTCGACCCAGATCCTGCAGCATCTGACGCTGGACCCGGGCCAGCTTGTTGATGACCTCAACCATGTGGACGGGGATCCGGATGGTACGGGCCTGGTCGGCCATCGCCCGGGTGATCGCCTGACGGATCCACCAGGTGGCGTACGTGGAGAACTTGTACCCCTTGGTGTAGTCGAACTTCTCAACCGCCCGGATCAGTCCGAGGTTGCCCTCCTGGATCAGGTCCAGGAACAGCATGCCGCGCCCCGTGTACCTCTTGGCCAGGGAGACCACCAGGCGCAGGTTCGCCTCGAGCAGGTGGTTCTTGGCCCGGCGGCCGTCCTCGGCGATCACCTCCAGCTCCGAGCGCAACCTCGGGTCCATCGGGTCTCCGGAGTTCAACCGATCTTCGGCGAACAAGCCAGCCTCGATGCGCTTGGCCAGCTGGACCTCCTGCTCGGCATTGAGCAGGGCGACCTTGCCGATCTGCTTCAGGTAGTCCTTCACGGGGTCGGCGGTCGCCCCGGCCGACTGGACCTGCTGAGCCGGAGCATCCTCGTCGTCGTCCCCGATGACGAACGCCCCCGCCTCTTCCTCCGCTGCGGGATCCTCCGCGGTCGCGCTGCTGGGCGCCTCCGCGGCGGACACCTGTTCGACGGCGACGGCGATTTCTTCCACGTCCACCATCACGTCGTCGACCAGGTCCGCTTCCACCACGACCACGACATCGTCAATGATCTCGTCGACCACCACCTCGTCGACCACCACCACATCCCCATCGGCTGTCCCGACCGGTGCTACCGACTTCGTCACCGGTGTCGGCCGGCGCGCGCGGGCAGTCTTCCTACCGGCAGGCGCGACCCCCCCGGCAGGAGCTGCCGGTGTCGCCGTCGTGGTGGTCGAGGCGGGTGCCGGCTTCGACGGCTTGCGCTTCCCGGACCTGGTCGCACCCTGGGCAACCTTCGCCTCCTCGGTGGAGGATGGGGTGACCACGGCCAGCGCGGTGTCCTGAGCATCCGCCACCACCGCCGTGGCTCGTGGCCGGCGAACAGCCGACGCCGCAGCCGGCACTGCCCGAGACTGGTCAGACCGCCCACCCACCTCAGGAACCTCCACGGCCATCACAGCACCCTCCTTGCTCACGACACCTCGCTCGGTGTGCACCTGACGCGGCCGGCTCTGCTCATGGGCAGCCAAGGGCGTCCCGTCCCCGCCTGCGGCGCGCGCCACGTCGACGAGCCGCTGCTCGGGTTCAGCGGAAACAGGGGTTGAGGCACGCACCGACGACACGGACACCCTTTCGCACGACTCCCCGGGCAGGACCTGGGCGGACAGAACCTCGCCCCTCCGGTAGACAGCAGCGGGGGCAGGTGGATGATCACACGCCGCGGCACGCACCGCCGTCCACGTGGATACAGCATTGTCGCACGGCAGAGCATTCCTTCGGCATCGGCCAGCGGAGTCGGTGAGACCCCGTTCGAACAGGCACGCCGGTTCGGTCGGGAGCCAGCGGCGAGCCGGCACCGTGGGCTCACGCTTCCGAGTCAGCCTTCACCGCAAGCACCGGGCAGGGGGCGTCCATCAGGATGTGCTGGGCGTTGCTGCCCATGATCAGCTTGCCGACCGGCGAGCGGCGGCGCAGACCGATCACGATGAGGTCAGCACCGACCTCTTCGGCCACCGCGATGAGGTCCTCGGCGGGTTCGAGCCCGCGGACGAGCTGGCGTACCTCGTGGTCGACCCCGGCCTCGGCCAGCTGGTCGCGGATCCCGGTCAGCTCCCGCTCGTAGAGCACGGCTTCCTCAGCGTCGAGATCCTTCCCCCCGCGGTTCGAGTTGATCACCACCAGGCGGGTCTGGCGCAACCGGGCCTCTTCAGCCGCTCGGCGTAGCGCCGCACGTCCCTCGGGACGTGGCACGTAACCCACCACCACCGCCATCAGCACGCCCCTTCCCTCGTCGCACCGACCGTGTCGGACCGGCCTCGTCGCACCGGCCTCGTCGCACCGTCGGAGACCGACGGTACCCCACGCCACCCCGGCGCCGAGGCCCGATGGCCTCAGGCGGAGCAGCAGGAGGGTCGCCGACGGCCGACGCGCTCGAGCAGCTGGGTGACCAGCCCACCCACCGCATCGGTCTCGAGCAGGAAACCGTCGTGGCCATGCTTCGAGGACAGCACGACCAGGGGACCGGCCGTCGGGATCAGCCGTGCCAGCTCGTCCTGCTGGTAGGGCGGGTACAGCCGGTCGCTGTCGATAGCAGCGACCATGGTGAGTGCCGTGACCCGGGACAGGGCGGCGGCAACACCGTCACGGGCCCGACCGACGTCGTGGGCAGCCATCGCCTCGCTGAGCACCAGGTAGGAGTTCGCGTCGAACCGTCGGACGAGCTTGTCGGCCTGGTGGTCCAGGTAGGACTCGACCGCGAACCTTCCTCCTCCACCGAGCGGGTCCTCCCCGGGCTGCGGCTGGCGACCGAACCGCTCGGCCAGCTCAGGCTCGCACCGGTAGGACAGGTGGGCGATCCGCCGCGCCAACCCCAGACCCACGGTGGGCCCGGTCCCCGGGCCAACCTCGTAGTAGTCACCGCCGGAGAAGCATGGGTCGGTACGGATCGCCAGCAGCTGAGCGGACCCCCAGCCGATCTGCTCGGCGCTGGCCGCCGCCCCCACGGCCAGCACCAGCGCGGCTGCCACCCGATCGGGGTACCCGACCGCCCACTCCAACACCCGCATCCCCCCCATGGAACCACCCGCCACCAGCGCCCACCGCTTGATACCCAACGCATCGGCGAGCCTGGCTTCCACGGCCACTTGGTCCCGGACGGTCAAGAAGGGGAACCGGCTGCCCCACGGGTGGCCGTCAGGGGAGGTGGACGACGGGCCGGTCGAGCCCTGGCAACCGCCGAGGACGTTGGGAGCGACGACGAACCACCGGTCGGTGTCCAGGGGACGCCCGGGACCCACCAGTGCGTCCCACCAACCGGGGGTGGCATGGCCAGGACCGCCCCGACCGGCCACATGGCTGTCGCCGGTCAGGGCGTGCAGGACCAGGACGGCGTTGGACCCATCGGGGTCCGGCTGTCCCCACGTCTCGTAGGCCAGACGCACCTCGGGAAGGTGACCACCTCGCTCCAGGGAGACCGCGCCCACGTCGACGAACTGGCGCCCGCCCGGGAGATCACCCTCGAACCATGCACCGCCGACCCGGCTCATCTCACACGCCCTTGGCCGCTACGCCCTTGGCCGCGCGGAATCCCGCTTCCAGGTCCGCCAACAGGTCGGCGATCCCCTCCAACCCCACCGACAGCCGGACCAGGCCCGGGGTCACCCCGGCCGACAGCTGCTCGGCCGGGGTCAACTGGCTGTGCGTGGTCGACGCCGGATGCACCACCAGGGACCGTACGTCACCGATGTTCGCCACATGGCTGAACAGCTCGAGGCCATCGACGAACCGTCGCCCCGCCTCGAGTCCGTCCTGGATGTCGAAGGCGAGCACCGCACCTGCCCCCCGGGGGGCGTACCGCCGGGCCCGGTCGTACCAGGGACTGGTCGGCAGGCCGGCGTAGTGCACGGTGTCGACCTCGTCACGGCCGGACAACCAGCTCGCCACGGCCATCGCGTTCGCCACGTGACGCTCCATGCGCAGCGAGAGCGTCTCGATGCCCTGGGCCAGAAGGAAGGCGTTGAACGGCGAGAGCGCCGTCCCCAGGTCGCGCAGCAGCTGGACCCGGGCCTTGGCGATGAAGGCTCCCGGTCCGATCGCGTCCCAGTAGATCAACCCGTGGTAGCTGGGATCCGGGGTCGTCAGGTCCGGGAAGCGCGCGGCGTGCGCGCCGAAGTCGAACGTCCCACCGTCGACGATCGCCCCGGCGATGACCGTGCCATGGCCACCGAGGAACTTGGTGGCCGAGTGCACGACGATGTCCGCGCCGTGCTCGAGGGGGCGAATCAGGTACGGGGTGCCGATGGTGTTGTCGACAACCAGCGGCACCCCCACGTCGTGGGCCACGTCAGCGACCGCACGAATGTCCAGGATGTCGTTCTTCGGGTTGCCGATGCTCTCCCCGTAGAAGAGCTTCGTGGTCGGTCGGACCGCATCGCGCCACGCCTGAGGGTCGTCGGGGTCGTCGACGAAGGTCGTCTCGATCCCCAGCCGGACCAACGTGTAGTGCAGGAGGTTGTACGTCCCGCCGTACAGGCTGGACGAGGCGACCACATGGTCGCCGGCCCGCGCCAGGTTGAGGATCGCCAGGGTCTCGGCCGCCTGCCCGCTGGAGACCAGCAAGGCCCCGACGCCACCTTCGAGGCTGGCAATGCGCTGCTCGACCACATCCTGGGTCGGGTTCATGATCCGGGTGTAGATGTTGCCCGGTTCGGCGAGGCTGAACAGGCTCGCCGCATGCTCGGTGTCCCGGAAGGCGTAGGCGGTGGTCTGATAGATCGGCAGGGCCCGGGCTCCGGTCGTCGGATCCGGGCTCTGCCCAGCGTGGATCTGGCGGGTCTCGAACGACCAGCCATTGGTTGGCACAGGTGCAGACATCACGGTCTCCAAGGGGATGGGCGCGCAACAGCTCCGGCGCCGTTGGGGTATCGGGTGGCGAGCCACCTCGTCGCCGATCCGCACCGGACAACGGCACCGGGCAGAATTCAGGGGCGGGGTCTCGAGTGGGGTTCGCCACCACCAGGACAGGTGCGTCAACTCCGCCGAGCGGGCGCCGGTTGGACATGGGGTCGGACCGGTCGGTGACGCCAACGATCAGCGCGCGAGCCTGCGAGCAGGCCGGCGGATCGTCAGCGCCGGGTCATACCGCTCAGCGGCAACACATTCGCCGGATACACATGCCAGGTCTCCCTCGGGATCCGGACCCGACTGTCGCGGGCCCGCGCTTGCCAACCTCACCGTGAGGCCGACCTGGTCATCACCCGGGGCACCCCACCGCGGTTGGAGGGTTGCCGGCCAGCGAGCCGGGGCTTGACGCTGGCACTCATGACCTGGGCGCAGACGATACCGGCGGGCTGGCGATCTCGCAAGACCGAGGGGTCGATGGGACGAGAGACTGATGGGACACCGAGCCACCTGGCGACCGGGACGACCTCTCCTTCGGACCGGCACCATGGGCAGGTGCGTCCCCGAGCCAGCATCCTGCACGTCGACCTCGACGCCTTCTTCGCCTCGGTCGAGCAGCGGGACAAGCCGTCCTTGGCCGGGCGACCCGTCGTGGTCGGAGGACTGGGTCCCCGGGGGGTGGTGGCGACCGCGTCCTACGAGGCACGCCGCCACGGCGTGGGGTCTGCCATGCCGATGGCGATGGCTCGGGTGCGATGCCCGCATGCCGCCTTCCTCGCCCCGCGCTTCGAGGCCTACCAGGCCACCAGTCGGATCGTCATGCAGGTACTGCACGCGCTCAGCGCGTTGGTCGAGCCGTTGAGCCTGGACGAGGCCTTCGTCGATGTCTCGCACCTGCTGACCACGGCACCCGACCCGGGTCCACCAGCCAGCTGCGGATCGGGGCCGTCGGTGACCGAGTCGTCGTTGGCGACGCTGATCCGCCAGCTCATCCACGAACACACCGGGCTGTCGGCGTCCGTCGGGGCCGGGACCTCGAAGCTGATCGCCAAGATCGCCTCGGACCTGGCGAAACCGGACGGCCAGCGGGTCGTACCGCCCGGCGAGGAACAGCGATTCCTCGACCCTCTGCCCGTACGCCGAGTCTGGGGCGTAGGCCCGGCTACCGCCGATCGGCTGGCCAGGCTCGGGGTCGGCACCGTGGTCGACCTGAGACGCCTCGACGAGGCCGAGCTGGTCGACCTGCTCGGCCGAGCCCACGGCGGGGAGCTCTACCGGCTGGCTCGTGGGCTCGACGACCGTCCGGTCCAGCCGGAACGAGCATCCAAGTCGGTCAGCGTCGAGGACACGTTCGCCCAGGACATCACCGACCCACAGATGCTGCGTGCGCGCCTGGATGCGATGGCATGGCAGGTGGCCGGGCGGCTGCGCCGCACCGGGCTTGCCGGCCGGACCATCACGCTCAAGGTCCGCCGGTACGACTTCGCCACGCAGACGAGGTCGACGACCCTGCGCGACCCCACCGATGCCTCGGACGTGCTGTCCCGGCAAGCTCGTCGCCTGCTCGATGAGGTGGACACCACCGACGGCGCACGGCTGCTCGGGCTCGGAGTCTCGGGGCTGTCCGACTGGACCCAGCAGGAGCTGTTCACCGGGTCGGCCTCATGCAGCCCCGACGCAACCGGGAACCCCGACGACATCGGCACCCTCGGAGAGCCTGGCGGCGCCGCACCGTTCGGTCCCCCTGCGGGGACCGGCGTCGCCGACCTGACGGACCGGCAGTGGCGGACCGGACAGGACGTCGCGCACTCCCACTGGGGTCGAGGGTGGGTCTGGGGGGCGGGTGCGGGGCGGGTCACCGTACGCTTCGAGGCGTGTGGGTCCCCTCCGGGACGGGTGCGTACCTTGGGAGCCGGCGACCCGGATCTGTCCCCGGCCGGTCCGCAGCCGTACCCGCCGAGGACGCACACGTCGGCCGGCGGAGTACTCCGACCACCCACGCCGCACCCCACGACACCTGTCGAGCCAGAGGAGAACGATGTGACCGACACCACGACCGGGACCACGACCGTCCCCAGCATGCCGAGGATCGGCGAGACCGCTCCGCAGTTCGAGGCGTTGAGCACCCATGGGCCGATCAAGCTCAGCGACTACAGGGGCACGTGGGTCGTGCTCTTCAGCCACCCTGCCGACTTCACTCCGGTGTGCACCACGGAGTTCATGGGCTTCGCCGAGACGGCCCCGGAGTTCGACAAGCGCGGGGTCGCCCTGATCGGCAACTCCGTGGACTCGGTGTACAGCCACCTGGGGTGGACCCGGTCGATCGAGGAGAAGACCGGGGTACGCGTACCCTTCCCGATCATCGCCGACCTGGACATGAAGGTCGCCCACGCGTACGGGATGATCCACCCGGCGATGGGCAACACCTCGGCGGTGCGGGCCGTGTTCGTCATCGACCCGCGACAGGTGGTCCGGGCGATCATCTACTACCCGATGAGCGCCGGGCGCATGATCTCCGAGATCCTTCGGCTGGTGGACTCGTTGCAGCTGACCGATGCCGCGTCGGTGTCCACCCCCGCAAACTGGACGCCCGGTGACCCGGTGATCGTGCCCGCCCCGGCCACGCAGGATCAGCTCGACGCCCGGATGAAGGAGACCGGGATCGAACGGACCGACTGGTACCTGTCGACGAAGAAGCTCTGATCCGTCGCCGCTGAATCCGCAACGCCCCGGGCGGGCCTGGTGGCCGACCTCCCTGCCGGGCCCGCCCCGCTGCTCGACCCTCGGCGCTCGACCCTCGGCGCTCGTCTGCCAGGACCGATCAGACGAGCGCCTCGAGGACCCGGTCGGTGGCCCAGTCCAGGTCCGCCTTCTCGATGACCAGCGGTGGGGCCAGCCGGATGGTGTACTCGTGGGTGTCCTTCGCCAGGACGCCCGCTGACATGAGCCGCTCGCACCGGGCACGGGCGTCTGGACCATCGGGGTACAGTTCCACGCCCGCCCACAGGCCACGGCCACGTACGTGGCGGACCGAGGGCGGCGCCTCCCGGCGCAGCCGTTCCAGCAGGTGGGCACCGAGCTCGCGTGACCGGCGCTGGTACTCCCCGGTCGCGAGCATGGCGACCACCTCACGGCCGATCGCCGCCGCCAGGGGGTTGCCTCCGAACGTCGAACCGTGCTCGCCGGGGCGAAGCACCCCGAGGACGTCGGCCCGGCCCGCCACCACGGACAACGGGACGATCCCGCCGCCCAACGCCTTTCCGAGCAGGACCAGGTCGGGGACCACCCCGTCGTGCTCGCAGGCCAGCGTGGGTCCGGTACGGGCGAGCCCGGACTGGATCTCGTCGGCGACCAGCAGCACCCCACGGCTGGTGCACGCCTGGCGGACACCACGCAGGTAACCATCAGGCGGGACGATCACCCCAGCCTCACCCTGGATCGGCTCCACCAGCACCGCCACCGTGTCCTCATCGATAGCCTCGGCCACTGCTGCCGCGTCTCCGAACGGCACCGGGACGAACCCCGGGGTGAACGGCCCGAAGCCCGAGCGAGCGGTCGGATCGGTGGAGAAGCCGACAATCGTGACGGTGCGACCGTGGAAGTTGCTGGCTGCCACGATGATCTTTGCCCGGCCGTCGGGAACTCCCTTGACCCGGTACCCCCAGGCACGCGCGACCTTCAGGGCGCTCTCCACGGCCTCGGCCCCGGAGTTCATCGGCAGAACCATCTGCGCGCCGAGCAGCCCAGCCAGCTCCGCCAAGAAGGGCCCGAGCTGGTCGTTGTGGAAGGCACGACTGGTCAGGGTCAGGCGATCGAGCTGGGCGTGGGCAGCGGCGATCAGCCGCGGGTTCCGGTGTCCGAAGTTCAAGGCGCTGTAGGCCGACAGCATGTCGAGGTACCGCCGCCCGTCAACGTCGGTGACCCAAGCACCGTCACCACGTGCGATGACCACGGGCAGCGGGTGGTAGTTGTGGGCCCCGAATCGTTCATCGAGCGACATCGCCTCCTGCGCAGAGACCTGCCGGTGAGGCAGGGATGTTGACGCCACGGGGGGGACCGACGCAGGGACGGCCGCGCGAGCGAGCGAGGATTCCGACATGGGCCCAGGCTAGGCCGACTGCCAGTGGCCGGTCATGGCCGGCACCCCCGATCGGTCGAGGTCCTTCTGGGCGCTGGCCACGAGCCGACGCCAGGCATCCGGGCCGATGCCACGAGCGAGGGCCTCTTCGAACAGCCGCAGCAGCGGATACGCGGGGTCGGCCGCTTGGGCACGGTCCAGGGCGATGCGTACCAACGCCCCACCGCCATGGGCCAGGTGCCACGAGGCCACCAGGCAAGCCGGCCTGGCGACCAGCGGGCCAGCGACGCGGCGGGTCAGCTCCTCCCAGAGCCGACCCGCGCGCTCCCCCCGTGGCCCATCGAGCAGCCCCATGGCCCGGTCACGCACATGGAGGTCCTCGAGGGCCAGCAGCACCTCGCACGACTGCGCCACTCCCAGGGGGCCAGCACCGGCAGGTGCGTCGACGGCGTGCCGCACCATGGCGAGTCGTCGTGCGGTAGAGCGCACGGTTCCTGGGTCGCCGGCGTCGAGCTCGACGCCGGCGACCTGTCGCGCCGCCCCCTGGGACATGGCGACCCGACGGACGATCTGCCGGGCCTGGAGGTCGTGCACGGGGGCCAGCAGCGCCTCGAGCTCCTCTCGACCAGAGGCCGGGGCAACCCCCTCGAACACCGCCTGTGCCGCGACACGACCATCGCCGCGCAGCAGGTGGCCGGGAGGCGGGCCCGCCGACGGGGGCCCGGCGACCTCACATCCCGCCAGGCCGTGAGATCGGGCCCCGCACGACCCGCCCGACCCGCCCGGTTCGCACGACCAGCTCGGCCCGTACGACCCGTAACGACCGGCAGCCACCCAGAGGACGTCGACCAGCTCGAGACCGTGGGTGACCAAGGACCCCAGCAGTGCCGGCACCACCCATCGCGCCGCGGCCGGCCCGGACTCGATGCCCGCACCGGCCACCGCACCGGCCACCGCACCGGCCCCGTGGCTCGGCCCGGGGTACACCACCGCGATCACCCGGGCCACCCGGTGGCGGGCAAGAATGCGCACCAGGGAGCTCAGCAGCCGCTCGATGCCCTCGGAAGGCAGCGGCAGGTCGGCACGGGCCGTGAGCACGACACGTGCGGCGTCGCGGTCCAGACCGATCAGGACCAGGGATCGCCCGGGATGGAAGCCCACCAGGTAGGGCACCGCATCGACGACGTCGGCCGGTCCCCGCAGCCGGATCGTCGGCGTGGCTGGGCTGGCCGGAGACTGGGTCGTCGGGTGCACACCAGCAGCATGCTGGGGACACGGGTCGGCAGCGCGGGCCAGCCGGGAACTGTGGATCAGGCACGCCGGGGGCGCGGTTGTGCACGACCTCCGCGGCGCGGCTGGACGCCCCCGACCGCCAGGCAGACACGCCCGGCCGTCTCGGTGGCGCACGGCGCACCGTTGCGCAGGTCAGCCGGACAGAGCCTCGCGGGTCGCCGCCACCACTCGGTCGATCTGGCTGTCGGTGATGACCAGTGGCGGGCAGTAGGCCACGGTGGACGGCGCGATCGGCCGGATGATCACGCCGTGCTCGAGCATCCGGTCGCGGACAACGGCCGGGTCGACGCCCGGGGGCAGGCCTGCCGCCCAGACCGCTCCGTCCCCGCGCACCTCGGCGAGGAGGCCCTCCGTCATGAGCTCTCGTAACCCGTCGGACAGCCGCCGGCCCACCACCGGCGCGCGTGCGACGAGGCCCTCCTCGCGGAGCAGAGCGAGGTTGGCCAACGCGGCCGCAGCGGCCGTGGGGTGCCCGGAGTAGGTGTACCCGTGGCGCAGGACGTAGCCCGGGTCCCAGGCCAACGCCTCGTGCACCCGGGGAGCCACGACGACGCCGCCGAGGGGCAGGTAACCCGACGTGATCGCCTTGGCGAAGGTGATCATGTCGGGCAGCACGCCGTAGTGCTCGGCGGCGAACCAGGTGCCCAGCCGCCCGAACCCAGTGATCACCTCGTCAAGGATCAGGTGGGCCCCGGCCTGGTCGGCGAGGGCCCGAAGACCGGCCAGGTAGCCGGGTGCCGGCGGATAAACTCCGGCCGCGCCGACGACCGGCTCGGCGATGATCGCCGCGATCTGGTCACCGCGCTGCGCGACCAACCGTTCGACCGCCTCCAGATCGTCCTTGCCGACGTGAACCACGTCGGGCAGCAGGGGGCCGAAGCCGTCCTGGTTGGCCGGCAGACCGGTCAACGTCGTCCCCGCGTACGCCACACCGTGGTAGCTGGGGGTACGGGCCACCACCACCGTGCGCTGCGGCTGCCCGGTGGCCACGTGCGCGGCCCGGGAGAGCTTGACCGCGGTCTCCACCGACTCTGACCCGCCGCTGGTCAGGAACACCCGCGACCTGGGCACCGGGGCCAGCGCGGCCACCTGCTCGGCGAGATCCTCGGCCGGCACCGTGGTGAACATGTCGAAGGCGTGGAAGGCCTCGAGAGTCCGCATCTGGGTGGCGACCGCATCGATGATCGAGGTGCGACCATGCCCAGCGGCGCAGTACCAGAGGCTGGCCATGGCGTCCACGTACTCGCGGCCAGCATCGTCGTAGACCAGTGCCCCGTGGCCACGGACGATCGTCCGGAAGGACGAGGCGGGTGCCGCTGGACGGGCGAACGGGTGCAGGAAGGCCGGCGGGCTCTCGGGGTTCACGGACATCTCCTCCACGGGGGGCTCATCACGTTCGGTGGATCCGGTCCGCGACGTGCGCTCCGGGCAGGCTAGCCCCCGGCCACCACGCCCACCCCGCCCCGGGTTCTCCCCACGATCGCCGCATGCACCTGACGTTCGAACCACCAGGTCCCGAAGGGCACGAGCGACGCGACCAGTGCGATCGCCGTCGTTCGTCCGTCCCACTCCAGCGCACGGTGCACGACCGGCATCAAGGTGAGGTAGGCCAGGAACAGGCTGGCGTGCACCGGGCCGAGCACCTCGACCCCCACCGGCGCGTGCGCGGCGTACCTCACCACGGTGGCAACCAGCAGCAGCGGCAGGGCAAGGCCCTCGAGGACGGCCACCACCTCGAACGCCCGCAGGGCAGCAAGCCTTGCGACTGGGGCGTCGGTCTCAGGCATCAGCTGGTCAACTCCTGGGCGTCCGGCACCGGGCTCCGGGTGGCGAGAGATCCTACTGTGCCCGGCCGTGCTCCTGGGGCCGTGCGGGCTACAGACGATGGTGGATCCAGGAGGAGACGAGTGCTCCAGCCACCCACGACACCGCCGCCGCAACCACCGCCGCACCGACAACCACCACCACCGGCCCCGCCCCGACCGCGACCAGACCGACGACCAGTGCGGTGAACGCCAGCGAACCCAGCACGGTGGAGGCGATCGTCGACGCCGACACCTCGAGGGGATCCGCGCCGCGGGCGATCTCGTGACCAGCACCCCAGCCGGTCACGACCAGGCCGACGAGAGGGATCCGGCGACCTGCCGAGCGGATCAACGACCGCCCGCCCGAGGGCACCAGGTCCCCGGCGGTCCTCGACCAGACGGTGGAACCGGGGATCCTCTCCCCGAGCGCCCGTGCCGCCGTGGCGACCTCCGTGCGCCGGTCCACCTCCCGGCCCAGGGAGCGACCGACCGCCTGCTGATAGGCCGATCCGGCCGGTCCGTCGGACCAGCGCCGTGCCTGGGCACGCAGCGCATCTGCTCGGCCGTCGACCACCGAGCCTGCCCGCGCGGGCGACGAGACTGCCATGGTCGCGAGGTCCGCGAGCTGGCTCAGCGGCGTGGCCACGGGGCCGGTCCACGCACCGGACATCGGCGAGCCGGCCGCGACACCGGTCAACGCACCGGCCTCGGCCAGCGCCGCGGCAAGGCGCGCCCGTCCCTGCGACCACGCGTGCCAGGCACGGGCCCGGCAGGTAGCCTCCAGGTGCGCAGCGACGACCGGGTCCGCCGACACGACTGCGGCCTGTGCACGCCTCGTCCACTCCTCGACCTCGGTGCAACAGCCGGCCCAGGAACGCACCGACGAGGCCACCCGGGCCAGAGCCTGCGCCAACAGCTCCGCGTGCCGGATCCGTCGAGCGACCGCGTCCTGGAACGCGTCGGCTCCGGTGGAGGTCCAGTGGATGGGTACGGACCGCAGGACCTGACGTAGCCCGGCCGCGACCTCGCACACGCCGGCCGCGGCCGCCTCGAGGCGCCGCGCCTGAGCCAGCACCTCGTCCGGCGGTGACCAGCAGGGAGCCAGCGCCGGCTCGGCCTGTCGAGGCGGGAGGTCAGTCATGGCCCGGTCCGTCGACAGCACGCGACACCTGTCGATCCACGCTGTCGTACCGCGCA
>JAJYSQ010000453.1 GCA_021793495.1 Actinomycetes bacterium | reverse complement strand
GGCGGGCGAGGCTGGCCGCCTGCATCCCCGGTTCGTAGCGGACCACAGAACCGTGCCCGCGGTCCTTGGCCGTGTAGAGGGCGACGTCCGCCTGGCGCAGGAGCTCGTCGGCCCCCTCCTGGCCGCCGCTGCTGATGACCACCCCGGCGCTGGCCCCGACGACGACCGCGCGATCGTTGATCAGGACCGGTTCGGTCAGTGTGTCGAGGAACCGGGCGATCCGTCGCTCGGCCTGGGAAGCCGTGGTCCCCTCCATGACGAGGACGAACTCGTCACCCCCGAGGCGGGCCACCGTGTCGCTGGGCCGTACGTGGCCCCGCAGGTGCCGGGCCACGCTCACCAGGAGCTGGTCGCCGGCCCCGTGGCCGAGGGTGTCGTTGACCTCCTTGAAGTCGTCGAGGTCGATCATGACCAGCGCAAGCGGCCCCCCGCCACGAGCGGCCCGGGCCAGCCCCTGGTCGAGCCGGTCGGTGAGCAAGGCGCGGTTGGCCAGCCCGGTCAACGCGTCGTGCAGGGCCTGGTGGGCCAGCTCGTCCGTGAGGCGACGGCGGTCGGTGACGTCTCGGATGGTCAGGACGATCCCGGCCACCACGGGGACTGCCAGCCGGTTCGCCACGGACGTCTCGACGAACCGCCACGACCCGTCGCCGTGGCGGAGCCGGGATTCGACGATCGTCGCCGAGCCCGGGTGGGTCAAGACGCCGTCGAACGCGGCGACCACGGTGTCCAGGTCGTCGGGATGGACGATGTCCATCCACCGGCGCCCGACCAGGACGGCAGGGGTGTAGCCGAGCACCGCGGCAGCCGAGTCGCTGACGTAGCCGATGTCCCCGCACGGATCGACCACGGCGACCACGTCGGCCGCGTCGTGGACCAGGGTACGGAAGCGCTCCTCGCTGGTCGTCAGGGCGGCTTGCTCGGCGGCGAGCACCGCGCCACGAACCCGGGCCCGACCGAGCAGCACGGTGACGAGCCCGAGGCCCAACGCACCGGCCAGCTGCACCCCGTAGATGCCCACCCGGGTCTCGGCCGCGGCCCGCCGCGCCGCGGCCAGCTCGGCCCGGTCGACCTGGGCCAGCCCGCCCTGGAGGCGGTTGAAGGCCGGGTCCACGCTGGCGTGGTGCACCGCCAGGGCCCGGGCGGTCTCGCCCCGGGCGACGGCAGCCAGCTCGGCGTCCAGGGCCGTCTGGTAGCCGGTCACGAGCGGGATGATCTGGGCATGGACCCGACTGCCGGACGTGGTGGCGCCGATCTCGGCGAGGGCGGCTGAGACCCGCCCTCGCTCGGTGGCGATCAGGCTGGCACCCTGGCCCGCCGGGAACGGCCGGGCCCCGGCTGAGAGCAACAGCTCGTGGCTGGTTGCCTCCTCGACGTGGAGCAGGTCGACAAGGTGGGCCAGCTCCACCCGGTTCTGGTAGGCCAGCGCCTCGGCGTTGGCAAACCCGGATATGAGCCAGGCCGAGGAGACGGCCACCACCAGGGTGAGCACGGGCAGCACCCAGAGCGCCCGGATCCCGGTGGTACGGACCGCGGACGAGCGCTCGCGCCGCCCCAGCGTCCGCAGCCGCCCGGGTACGCGCAGACGGACGCTGCGCACGAGCTTCCACGGCCTCCTCACCCACCTGGCATCGGAACAAGCGGGCCCACCCTTGACCCCCGACGGTGGGCCCGCCGTGGGGGACTCGCGGCCATCGCGGCCGGCGGCAGGATCCACGGGTCGATCACACCGGCATCCGGGGTGCGCCGCAGAGCTGGCGGACCTGGCAGGTCGACTATGGTTGGCGCTCGATGAAGTCGTGCATCCCGGGTACGGTGAAGGCCAGGAGACCCCGCTCGGGAGCGTACAGCAAGCCTTTCTTGATGAGTTCGTTGCGCGCCATCGAGATACCGGAGGACCGGGATTTACCGAGGGCCTCCGCGATATCAGCGACCGCCGCTGGTTCCTCGCGGCCCAACGTGGCCAGCGCCCGCAGCAGATCCCGCTGCGCCGGGGTCGCCCGCTCCCACCGCGACCGGTAGAGCCCATTGTCGATCTCTTCGCGCGCCTCGGACAGGCCCAGCTCCACGTCATTCAGGTCGATGGGGCTTCGGCGGGCGTCGTCCCACACGTGCTTGCCGATCGACTGCAGGAAGTACGGGTATCCCTGTGCGACCGCCACGGCTGCGCTGAGCCCGTCAGGTGCCCACTCCACCCCCAGGTTGCCTGCTGGGACGACGAGTGCATCCCTCGACGCCTGCTCACTCAGCAGCCCCACCGGCCGGTACTCGTAGAGGCGCTCCGCGTAGCTCGTCGCTTCGGCAAGCTGAGCCGGTAGTGATGGCAGTCCAGCTCCCACGACGATGAGCGGCAGTGGAGACCCAGCTTGGCCGATCCGGTGCACCGCTGTGTTGAGCGCAGTGAGTTCCGCCGCCGTGGACTCTTGAAGCTCATCCACCAGTATGAGGACGCCGACCCCTAATTCTCGCGCCGTCTGCGCCAGTTCCTCGGCCAGCGTGGCGAGATCATC
>JAJYSQ010000452.1 GCA_021793495.1 Actinomycetes bacterium | reverse complement strand
TCTGCGAAGAACCGGTTCGCCTCGCGCGCCGTCGGGTCCACGCTGGCGATCACGTGCTCGGCCCCGGTCTGCTCGGCATAGGTCGCGGCCGAGGCCAGCAGCGTGCGGCCCACCCCTCGGCGCCGGTACTCCGGGTCGACGTTCAGGACGTGCACGTGCACCGCCTCGGTGTCCAGGAAGGCGGCGACCGACTGGTGGGACATGACCGCGAAACCCACCAAGGTCGCGCCGTCCAAGGCCACGACCACGCGGGACTTCGGGTCGGCGGAGATCGAGTCCAGCCGCCGACGCAGCCCCTCGGCCGCCGAGCTCCGGCTGGTCGCCTCGGCCCGTCGACGCCAGCGGGGTCGGGCCGGCAGCTCGCCCAGGCCGCCCCAGAGAGCGACCAGCGTCTCGGTGTCCTCGCTCGCCGCCTCGCGTACAGAGATCTTCGCTCGCGCCACGGAGGGTCCCTCCCAGTTGGGCCGACGGCCCGCCACGGCGGACCGCCGGCGGGCGCTAGGCTCCCCCTCAGCCGAGCGAAGCCTATGCCGGTTGCCACCGGTACGCGAGGGGTCCACCGCGTTCCTCACGCCGGCACACCCGCGCCCAGCGGCACCGGGCGCCCGACAGCAGAGGACGGTCGTGCCCCCCGGGACCGGTACGGCCCTCAACGTCGCGGCGATCCTGGTCGGATCCAGCCTGGGGGTCGGTCTCGGGCACCGGTTCCGCGAGCACACCCGGTCGGTGGTCACCGACGCGCTCGGCCTGGTCACGCTGCTGATCGCGGCGCTGGACGCGACCGCGGTCACCGACTCCTCGTGGCGGCGGGCGGTCGGGGCGAGCGCACCGGTGCTGATCGTTCTCGGCTCGCTGCTCGTCGGCGGGATCCTCGGATCGGTGGCCCGGCTGGAGCAACGGCTGGAGTCCTTGGGGGACGTGCTGCGCCGCCACCTGGGCCGACGGTCCAGCACGGCGGACCAGGGACGCTTCGTCGAAGGGTTCGTCACGGCCTCCCTGGTGTTCTGCGTCGGGCCGTTGGCCGTGCTCGGCGCGCTGTCCGACGGTCTGGGCAAGGGCATCGACCAGCTCGCGCTGAAGTCCGTGCTGGACTGTTTCGCATCGATCGCGTTCGCGGCCTCGCTCGGCTGGGGGGTGGCCGCGGCCGCGCTGTCCGTCCTCGTCGTCCAGGGCGCCATCACGGCGCTCGGCTTCGCCCTCGGCGGCTTTCTGCCCGCGACCGACGTCACGGCCCTGACCGCGACCGGTGGGCTGCTGCTGGTCGGGGTGGGGCTACGGCTGCTCCGGATCCGCCAGGTCCCGGTCGCCGACCTGTTGCCGGCGCTGGTGGTCGCGCCGCTGCTCAGCCAGGTGGTCGCCAGCCTGCGGTGACCAGGATCGGGCGGGCTCAGCCGGGAGGGGGCCCGCCCAGGTAGGCGGCCCGAACCCCCGGGTCGCCCAGCAGGGCCTGACCGGTGTCGGTGACCACGATCCGCCCGGTCTCCAGCACGTACGCCCGGTGCGCCAGGCCGAGAGCCTGGTTGGCGTTCTGCTCGACGAGCAGGACCGTGGTGCCCTGGCGGTTGATCTCGGCGATGATCGAGAAGATCTGGGCGACCAGCTTCGGGGCCAGGCCCATCGACGGCTCGTCGAGCAGCAACAGCTCGGGCCGGCTCATCAGGGCACGGCCGATCGCGACCATCTGCTGCTCACCACCGGACAGGGTCCCTGCGGCCTGCCGGGCCCGCTCGGACACCCGGGGGAACAGGTCGAACACCCGCTGCAGGTCAGCCGGGTCGGCCCGCCCCCGGGTGTAGGTCCCCATCGCCAGGTTGTCCATCACGGTCATCCCGGGAAACAGCCCGCGTCCCTCCGGCACCTGGCACAACCCGAGGCGGACCCGCCGGTGCCCGGGCATCGTGGTGATGTCCTCGCCGCGGAAGCGCACCCGGCCGGCAGCCACGGTCCGCAGCCCGGACAGGGTCTTCAGCGTCGTGGTCTTGCCGGCCCCGTTCGCCCCGATCAGCGCGACGATCTCCCCAGCACCGACCTGCAGGCTGATCCCCTTCAGCGCGGCGATCTTGCCGTACGACACGTGCAGGTCCTCGACCTCAAGAAGCATCGGCCGGCACCCCCAGGTAGGCCTGGACCACCTTCGGGTCGTTCTGCACCTCGGCCGGCGGTCCGTCGGCGATCTTCTGTCCGAAGTCCAGCACCGCCACCCGGTCGCTGATGCTCATGACCAGGCTCATGTCGTGCTCGATGAGCAGAACGGTGCGTCCCGAGTCCCGGATCCGACGGATCAGCTCCTGCAGACCGAGCTTCTCCGCCGGGTTCATCCCGGCTGCCGGCTCGTCCAGCAGGAGCAGCCGAGGACCAGTAGCCAGCGCCCGGGCGATCTCCAACCGCCGCTGGTCACCGTACGACAGGTTCTTCGCGTTGGCCAGAGCCACCGGTGCGATGCCCACGAAGTCCAGCAGGGCCAACGCCGCTTCTCGTCCCTCGCGCTCTTCCCGCCGATGCCGCGGC
>JAJYSQ010000451.1 GCA_021793495.1 Actinomycetes bacterium | reverse complement strand
CGTCCCCCACGGGGGACGCTTCGATGGCATCGCTGGTGTCGTGGCGGCCATGGAGGTCGCCCGCCTGTTCGTCGAGCAGCCGGTCGTCATGCACCACCCCGTACGCTTCGTGAGCTTTGCTGCCGAGGAGGGGGCCCGCTTCGGCCAGGCGTGCACCGGCAGCAGGCTTGCTGCCGGACTGTGCGGCATCGAGGACCTCACCCACAAGCAGGACGCCGACGGGGTGAGCCTTGCCGAGGCGATGCGCAGCGTCGGTATCGACCCGGTGCGGGCGGCCAGCCAGGCATGGGACCCCGGCCAGTGGGCGGCCTTCCTCGAGCTGCACATCGAACAGGGCAGCGTCCTGCAGACCCAGGGTGAGCCGATCGGGGTGGTCGACCTCGTCTCCGGGAGCACGCGCCTGCGCCTGCAGGTGCGTGGGCGCGCCTCGCACACGGGCGGCACGCCGATGCACCTGCGGGCCGACGCGCTCACCGGCGCGGCGGAGATCGTCCTGGCCGCCGAGACGCTGGCCAACGACGCGCGACACCGGGGTACCCGGGTCACGGTGGGTCAGCTGACGGTGCACCCCGGGTCGATCACCACCATTCCCGGTGACGTCGAGGTCTACGTCGACGTCCGCGACGTCGACAGCGACCGGCAGCGAGCCAGCGCCGGTGAGGTCGTCTCCCGGTCACGGGCCATCTGCGACCGGCGCGGCCTGAGCCTGGACGTCGACCTGCTCGCCGACGCCTCACCGGTGGTCCTGCCGATCTGGCTTCGCCAGGTGGTCTCCGGGGTCTGCGCCCACCGCGGGACCCGCTACCGGGTCATGCCCAGCGGGGCGAGCCACGACACCCAGATGATCAACCAGATCATGCCGTCTGGGCTGATCTTCGTACCCAGCCGAGACGGGCTGAGCCACGTTCCCAGCGAGTGGACCAGCGCCGCGCAGATCGCGACCGGCACCGACGTGTTGGCCGAGAGCCTGCTCGCCCTTGACGCCGACCTCGCCGGTCAGGTGCCCACCCGCGCAGCACGGAGCCAGGATCGTGGTCGGTGACGGGAACCCGGTCGTGACCGGGACCAGGATCGATGACCCCGATGCAAGCACGTGGGAGACCGCGACCGGCAACGACCCCGCCGGGATGCTGGTCCCCCTCCCGGTGTCGGTACGGGAAGAACAGGCTCCGACGTGGCACCACGCGGTGATCCTCGACCACCGACCCATCGGGGACCGCTACCGATTCCTACGCGTGCACGCCCCGAGCATCGCCGTCGGCACCCGGGCCGGGCAGTTCGTCATGATCACCGTTGCCCGCGACAACGACGGCCCGGTCCTGCCGCGCCCGATGGCCGTCTACCGGACCGACCTGGTCGGCGGGACCCTGGATGTCGTCTACGGCGTACAAGGGCAGGGGACCAGCCGGCTGGCGAGCTTCACGCCAGGCGAGCGGCTGCTCGTCGTCGGACCACTAGGACGCGGCTTCCACCTGTCCCCACGCACCAGCCACGCCCTGATCATCGGCCGAGGTGTGGGCATCTGCTCGCTGAGCATGCTTGCCAGCGACTGTGCCGCGCGAGGAACAGGCACGCACGTGGTCCTCAGCGCCCGGAGCCGTGAGGCCTTGCTCGGAGCGCAGGACTTCCGTTCCTGGGGCATCCGCGACCTCATCGAGAGCATCGACACCGAAGGGACCAGCGACCCAGCCCATCTACACCGCCACCTGCTCGGCCAGCTCGACGAGCAACCACCCGAGCAGATCTTCACCTGCGGCTCCGAGCGTCTGACCCGGGTCTGTACCGTCCTCGGCCAGCGGTGGGGAGCCGAGGTGCAGGTCTCCGTGGAAGCCCACATGGCCTGCGGGCTGGGCTACTGCCACGGGTGTGCCTCCGGTGCCCCCGGCACGGCCAGCGAGTCACCCCTGGTCTGCACCGACGGTCCCGTCTTCCGCTGGGAACCGGATACCCGGGCTCTCGCGGGTACAAGCCCGCAGGTCCGCTGACGACCCGAGCCGCAGGACGGGTGCAACCAGAGGCGGCGCCCGCCCCACGCACGACCACGAGAGGACACCCGTGCCCACCGGTGAGCGTGCCACCGGTGGTGTCTCGGCCACTGCGCGACCTGGACTGGCGATCAGCTCGCCCCTGCGTCGACGACCTCGTCCTGACGAGCCAAGCACTCGGGGTAGGAGCCGCCCGGGACGTGGCGATCGCTCGGCACGCGCAGTCCACGCGCCTAGCAGGGACCGGCCGGGTCAACGACGGGCCGGCCGACTCCTCGGCGTACCCGGATGGCCGGCCACCGGAGAGGAGACGGTCATCGCCCGGGCAAACCCGGGCCTACGCCCCGGCGAGGTGCTCGGCCTGCCCCTGACACCCCACCGTGACCCTCGCGGTGTACCGGCACCGGCTACGAGACCCGAAGGCCGTGGTCGGGATCATGACCAACCTGTTCGTCGATGCGATAGACCCCCACGACTTCGAGTGACGATCATCCAGCCTGATGATCATGACCTGCGGTTTCCCGGTGGACCTGCGTAGAGAG
>JAJYSQ010000450.1 GCA_021793495.1 Actinomycetes bacterium | reverse complement strand
ACGCAACTGTTCGTCGGTGCTGAGGTCCACCAGAAGCACCAGCGATGCGTGCTCGAGGTGGTTCGGGGCGAGGCGGAGATGGTCGTTCCAGTCCTCTGCGTACTCGCGCAGCGCGTCCAGCAGGTCGCTGACCGCGTCGTCGACGCTGTCACCTTCCCCGGCGAGGGGAGTCCCCGGCAAGATCGCGGTCCAACCCCCTCCCTCCGCAACGACGACAGCACGGGAGGGAACCAGCCGCGCGAGTTGGGCCTGCAACAGCGCAGCGTCAGCCACGACGTACCGCTCGTTCTCCCGGTCGAGGGTGGTGACGCGGCCGGAGTGGGCAGCGTCGAGCATCTCCCGGAAGTTGGACCGTGCAGCGGTGTAGCTGCCGTAGTGGCATGCCGTCGACGGCATGATGCCTCCTGTCACGCTCGGCGTCGCACCGGCCGCGGCCGGGCGGACGCTTCCCTTCCCCCTGCATGGTGTGCCTCCCTGACGCGTACGTCAAGTACGCAGCGTACTCTGCTGGCCCGGCATCCTGCCGCTGTCATCGGGCAGTCCGAGGCCGCCGCCTCTGATCGGCACAGGCGGGCCCGAGCACAGGCTCCCCGGCGCGTCGACGGTGAAGTCCCGGCGCACCCAGGTCCGGGATCGGCACGCTCGCCCCGGCGATCGTGGTGGTCGCCCCGCCACGGCCGCGGCTGGTACGGGACAAGGCCGCGCTCACGCATCAGCGCCCCAAGGGCCTACCTGCTCGGGTGCGAGGCGTTGGGCGGTGCGGTCCTGCAGTGCGTCCAGGACGCGGGAGGCTGAGCCAGAGCAGCGGCGGTAGATAGTGGTCGCATCCTTCCACCCGCCGACGACCACGAGCTCGTCGGGATGGTAGCCCCACTCGTTGATCGCGGAGATGGCGGAGCGGTCCCGCAGGCTGTGGGTGGTGAACCGGTAGAGCCGGATGACCTGGCGTGACGTGCGGGCCTTGCCGGGCTGCTGCTCGTGCTCGACGTAGGACACGCCCGCTGCGGCCATGGCGGGCTTCCAGATGCGGGAGTCGAAGTTCGACGCGTTGATCATCCCGCCGTTGCTGTTGGGAAACAGCAGTCCCAGGGGGTTGATGCCATGTTCCTGCTCATCGGTGATCTCGGCGACTCGCGCGGACAGCGCCGCGTCCAGGTCGTAGCCGGTGATGCTCGCCCCGGGTACCCACACGCTGGTGCGCCGCTTGCCCATCGTCGGCAAGGTCAGCGTGGCGGTCTTCGCGTTCCTCTGGTCGTGCACGCGGATGCGGTGCCCGGCGAGGTCGAGGTAGGCCAGGCGGGCGGCGAACATCTCGCCGTGGCGCAGCCCGGTGGCCGCGCCGAGCTCGGCGAACAGCTTGCCGTGGGCATACCGCTCGCCCAGTGCTTCTTCCGCAGCGTTGGAGGTCGGTAGCGTCCATCGCCTCCTCCGGGGGCAGGTAGGAGTCTTCCTCTCCGGACTCCGGGCTGCGCCCGGTACGCGCAGGCTTGGGCCGGTGCCCGACGGGGGCTTCCCACGCGATGCCGCTCAGGGCGACGGCCTGCTCGGGGGTGAGGTAGCCGCCGCGGTGCGCCCAGTTGACCAGCGAGGACAGCCGTCGGCATACCTGCGTGGCTTCCTGGGCCGTCGCCGACGGTGGCCACGATGATCCGGTGGTGCCGGGCACGCCACCGCTCGACCCGTAGGCCGCCGAGGATCGGACGCAGGTAGGTCCGGACGTACCAGCGGTAGCCTGCCGCGGTCCCTGCCGACCAGGTCTTCCCGCCTCTACGCGGCTGGTTGGGGTCCATCCACCGGTCGATGACCGTGTCCTCGGGGGGTTTTCATCCGCTCCGGCTCCAGCCCGGCGTCCAGGCGGGCCAGCAGCAACGCCAACTTCGCGGCCGCACTGGCCGCGGTCTTCCCGCCGAAGGCCTGGTGGCGCTTGCCGAACTGGTGGTAGTCCAGCCGCCAGTAGGCCTTGCCGTCGGTCGACGGGTAGGCCACGACCTGCCCGTCCGCCGAGGTGAACACCTCCTGGCCAGACTGCTGGCCGAACGCCGGACTGGTCGCCGGACTGGTCGCCGGGCCCGGTGCTCGGACGCGGGGCGCCGGGTGCTGGGCTGGCGGGCGGGCCATGCGTCCACCTCCTGGACGGGAAACCGGTAGGCCTTGCCCACGACGATCGGCAGGGGGAACGGGCGTGGCGCGTCTGGTCGTTGATCAGTTCGTACCGGGCGCTGCGTTGGCGGTGCAGCAGCACCTCGAGCTCGTCGGTGCTGTAGCAGCGGTGCAGGTTCGTGCTCGTCGCCGTACGCATGGGCCCGACGGTGCGGAGACCTCGCTGCGGACAACCGGCACCGTCACGGGCCCATCCGGTACCACCCGATCCTGTGGCAATCGTGTGGCAAGACGTCAAGGGAACGGTCAACAGGCGGGGCGTCCGGGCCCGTGGACGCCCGGGCCGTGGACGCCCGAGCTTCGCGGTGTGCTCCTATTTGTCGATACCCAGTTCGACCTGCGATCTCATGGGTCGAGGCAGGCGGCTG
>JAJYSQ010000449.1 GCA_021793495.1 Actinomycetes bacterium | reverse complement strand
TGCTCTCTGGAGCCTTCGGCGGGCTCCTGGGGGCCATGGAGCCCGACGCGTTTCTCCCCGCAGCCAACGCCTACCTGCTGCGTCAGGAGTGGTCGGAAGGGTTCGCCACGGCAGTGCACCTGGCGATCGATCTGGAGACCGGAGAGTACGTGGTAGCCAGCGCCGGCCACCCACCGCCTGCGCAGTTCCTCTCCGGGTCTGGGCAGTGGCGGGTGCTCGAGGGCGCGGTCGGCACGGCTCTCGGAGTTCTCGAGGACGCGACGTTCGTGGCGGAGTCGGGTCGCCTCGACCGGGGGGATGCCCTGCTGCTGTACACCGACGGCCTGATCGAGATCCCGGGTCGGGACATCAGCGTGGGGATCGACCGGCTGGTCGGCGAGGCTGAGCGGTTGGTGACCCGAGGGTTCCGGCACGGGGCCCGCCGGCTCATCGACGCGGTCGCCACCGCCTACAGCGACGACCGCGCGCTGCTGCTGCTCTGGCGCGAGTAGCAGCCCGGTGGCACCTCGGGTCGTGCCACCGGGTGCTGGGGTGGCCGGCTCGGTCGTGCCCCCAGTGTGGGAATCGCAACGGTCGGGAATCGGCAAGAATGTCTCCACGGGCGTGTATCGGATCCGCCGCTGCTCTTGCCGATGCCGATCGACGAGAGCGAACCTGGAGACATGACCATCGTCGATCAACCCATCACGTGCCTCCTGCCTTCCTGGTACCACCGCGACCTGCATCTCGGCGACCGCGGGCCCGATGTCGCGCTCGTGCAGGCGAGGCTGGATGTCCACCAGGCGTTGCCGCCCAGCGGAGTGCTCGAGGAGCGCACGGCGGCGGCGATCTGCTGCTTCCAGTGCGCGCAGGGGCTGCCGGCCACGGGTTACGTCGACGCGGCGACGGCGCGCGCTCTGGGGTAGCTGATCGAACGCGGGTCCGGCAGCTACCGGCCCGGCGCAGGCACGCTCAAGTGCGGGAATTGGCCGCTCAGGGCAGGTGCGGCGTTCTGCGCCAGCTGCAGGGCCTGTCGGGGGAACCAGGCTCCCGCCGCCGGATCCACCAGCCCCCACAGCGGGTCGAACGTCGACTGCCCGGTCGCCGTGGTCGGCCACCCGGGCTGGGTGTATGCCGTGTAGTCCCAGGCCCGGACGCCGCCCGCCGCGTCGCACTGACCGTCGGACTGGCCCGGAGTCTTCACCCACAGATAGGCGTCGACCAACGGCACCCCGGTGGTCGTGGTCGGGTGCAGTCCGAGTCCTCGACCCGGCGGGTTGCACCAGCTACCGGCGGCCAGGGTGCTGACGACGTTGGCCGGCTGGCGGTACGGGGCCTGTGCGTACCCCGCCATGGTGTTCGGGCCACGGCCGTTGCGACTGGTGTCGACGACGACGTGGGTGGTCGGCGTGGCCGATCCCATGTTGACGGCATACCACTGGGTGGTCAGGCTCCAGGTGCTGACATCGCTCTGGGTCGCCGGGTAGTACTGGCTGGCGCAGTAGTCGTAGTGGCCGAGCCGCCAACCGCCCTGCTCCGGGTTGTTGGCGTAGGCCAGGCAATCGGAGATCCAGGTCCCGTACAGCACGCTCTCGGTGGTGGTCTGGTAGTTGGAGACGTTGACGAAGAACCCCTGGGCCCGTTCGACACCGGCCTGGTCCAGCTCCTGGGCGATGGTCCCGACCGGTAGCCAGGCGCTGTTCGTACCGTCCAGGTACACGCTGACGTCCGGCTGCCGTTCCAGCTGGTTGACCGCGGTGTTGAGCTCGGCGAAGCGTTGGGTGTCGGTGAAGGGGAAGTTCGTCGCCGAGCACCGGGAGGGCAGCAACCCCAGGCTGTCTGGCTCGAGCAGCACGACGGCCTTGCCCCCGCCGATACCCCGGGCTACCCCGTCGACCCACGCTGCGTAGGCGGTCTGGCTGGTGGCCCCGCCCGTGGAGTACTGGGCACAGTCACGGCCCGGGATGTCGTAGGCCACGAAGGTCGGCACGGCGCGCTGGAGCTTGGCCTCGAGCATCGTCTGGCGTACCTGCTTCTGGACCTGAGCAGGAGTTCCGCCGGTGAGCCAGACCGCCTGGGGGGTGGACACCATGGCGGCGATCAGCCGGGCGTCCCGGATGTCACCGTGGGAGAGCAGCGCCAGCCCCTGCCACACGGCACACGGGTCAGGGGGCGGGACGAACAGGCGCTGGCCCGCCCCCAGCGCATGGCCTGCCGGGGTGGAGGTGGGCGGGCCGGGAGGACGCCATCCGGTGGCCAGGTCCGCCACTGGACGGGTGAGCCCTGCGGCGGGCAGACCGGTAAGAGCCGGGGGGACGGTGCCGGGACACGCGGTGAAGGCGGCTGGCGTCGGGGCGCGGTGTGCCGATGGTGGGCTGGCGGCCGCACTCGGTACGGCCCCGGTGACCACGAGAGCGGCCAGGCCCGCCCACCTCAGGGCAGGCCTCAGCAGGCGACGGTGCATGGGTTCCTCCGTCACTCACCGACCGGGACGGTCGGTGGTCGGTATGAGCGCATCCGTCGGCCGGAGGCTCTTCTGGCGGGAGCGC
>JAJYSQ010000448.1 GCA_021793495.1 Actinomycetes bacterium | reverse complement strand
CCACCAGCCGGTAGTAGGCGGCGTTGTCGATCCCACGGAAGCTCACGGTAGGCCCGAGCTGGTTGCCCTCGGCGGTGTGGTTGTAGACCACGTCGAGGATCACCTCGATGCCGGCCGCGTGCAGGGCGCGCACCATCCCTTTGAACTCCGCGACCTGCTCCCCGCAGGTCCCGCCGGCCGCATACCCGTTGTGCGGGGCGAAGAACCCGATGGTGTTGTACCCCCAGTAGTTCTCCAGCCCGGCCTCGACCAGGCGGTGGTCGTGGATGAACTGGTGGACCGGGAGCAGCTCGACCGCGGTGATGCCCAAGGACTTCAGGTGCTCGACCATCACCGGGTGGGCCAACCCCGAGTACGTGCCGCGGATGCCCGCGGGGATGCTCGGATGGGTCATCGTCAGGCCCTTGACGTGCGCCTCGTACACGATCGTCTCGTGATAGGGCGTCGCCGGTCGCCGGTCGTCGCTCCAGTCGAAGTACGGGTTCACCACCACCGAGTGCATCGTGTGCGCCGAGCTGTCCAGGCCGTTGAGGGTCTGCGGATCGTCGAACCGGTAGCTGAACAGGGACTCGTCCCAGTCCACGTTCCCGTCGATCGCCTTGGCGTACGGGTCCAGCAGCAGCTTCGACGGGTCGGCGCGCTGGCCGCGCCCTGGGTCGTACGGCCCGTGCACGCGGTAGCCGTACCGCTGCCCGGGCGACACCCCCGGGAGGTAGGCGTGCCAGACCGAGCCGTCGACCTCGGTCAACGACACCCGGGTCTCGTTGCCGGTGCTGTCGAGCAAGGCCAGCTCGACAGCACCGGCAACGGAGGAGAACAGCGCGAAGCTGGTCCCCTGTCCGTCGAACGTGGCGCCCAATGGGTACGGGTGTCCCGGCCAGGTCTCCATCGCCCCTCCTGCCCTGCTCGTCGGTCGGGTCCGGCTGCTCGCCGTGGCACCCACGGGCGCCCCGGGCGTCCGGCGCGGGCCCACGCTATCGGTCGGGGGAGGTCGGGACGTTTGGCCCTCGAAGGGGACCAGGGCTGCTCGTAGCGTGCTGGCAGCCGGGTCGAACCAGCCGGCATCGCAGCGGTGGAGAGGAAGCGATGAGCTCTGTGGCGCGGCCGATGGCCGCGGTCTTCAACCTGGACGGACCCGGTCACTACGTGCAGTGGGGAGTCATCCAGATCTCGGTGGCCAACGTGGTCGTCATCGCGGTGATGATCCTGCTGTTCGTGCTCGCCCTGCTGCTGCCCTTCCCCGGGCACGGTGGCGCTGGCGCACCGCAGGCCGCTGGCCCGACGGCACCGGACCAGACGATGGCGCCTGAGCAGTCGCTCGCGGCTGACCAGACGATGGCGCCTGAGCAGAAGAGGGAGGAACGGTCGTGAGCCACGTGCGCACCGCCGCGTCCGGGCCGACCGAGCAGCCGACGGCGAGCAGCTGGTCGGCGCGGCTACGGGCCCGGACGCTGGAGTCGATGCCGCCTGACCAGCTGCTGCCGGACACCCAGCCGGCCTACGTTGCTTCGTGGATCTACGTGTTTGGCGTGGCCAGCCTGGCCTCGTTCATCGTCGTCCTGGTCTCGGGGGGCTTGCTGGCCCTGGGCGGGCCGATCTGGTGGCACACCTCCTCGGTCGGGCTCTTCTTCAACAGCCTGCACCTGTGGAGCGTCGAGCTGTTCTTCGGATTCATGGTGGTGCACCTGTGGGGCAAGTTCTTCATGGCCGCCTGGCGGGGCCGGCGGGCGCTGACCTGGATCACCGGGGTGGTCTCCTTCCTGTTCTCGGTGGGCACCGCCTTCACCGGCTACGTGATCCAGACGAACTTCGACTCCCAGTGGATCTCCACGCAGGCCAAGGACGGGATCAACTCGACCGGCGCCGGGGCGTTCTGGAACGTGATGAACTTCGGCCAGATGCTGATGTGGCACATCCTGCTGCTGCCGATCGCGGTCGGGATCGTCATCGGCTTGCACGTCCTGATGGTCCGTCGCCGCGGGGTCGTGCCGCCCATCGGGATCGGGACGGACGGTGAGCCCGAATGAGCACGGATGCTGCCACCGGGGTCTGGCGCGGGTCGAAGCGACCGTACGACCTGGCCAAGGAGTTCACCATCGCGCTGGTCGTGGTGAGCCTGCTCACCCTGCTGCTGGCCGTGGTGTTCTCCTCCCCGGACGAGAAGGGGATCACCCTGTCCAGCTGGGGTCGCAACGCGCCGAACGACTTCGTGGCCACCGCGGTCAGCGAGCTGAACGGGTCGAGCACCAGCGCCTCGTACGGCCCGCCGTACAACAACGCGGCGACCGGTCCGCAGCTGGGCCCGCTGACCCTGGCCCACTGGGTGGGGGTGCGCATCCCGATCGACCCGGCCCAGGAGTTCGTCATCGACCCGCTGAAGACCATGACCGGCGACGCGGGCGTGCAGTCGGCGCTGGCCACGTACGAGGCCGCGACCTCGGCTCAGCAGCAGACGTGGGCGGACAACTACGCCACGGCGCTGGGCAAGGCACCGAACGGCGACCCGGCCAAGGTCGCGAACGGCGATTACGGCCCGGTGCCGG
>JAJYSQ010000447.1 GCA_021793495.1 Actinomycetes bacterium | reverse complement strand
GTGGATCCCGCAGGGACAGGGGCCGGCGGCCGGCACCTACGTCCGGTACGACCACGATGCGCTGCTCGGGATCCTGGCCCTGGAGGCGCACCGGGTCGGGGCGCTGGTCATCGGAGAGGACCTGGGTACTGTCGAGCCGTGGGTCCGCGACGTGCTGGCCGAGCGCGGGCTGCTGGGCACCTCCATCCTGTGGTTCGAACGTGACGGATCCGGCCGGCCGCGTCCACCCGAGCGGTGGCGGCGGTTGGCGCTGGCCAGCGTCACGACGCACGACCTGCCGCCGACGGCCGGGTACCTGCGGGGCGAGCACGTTCGGCTGCGAGCCCGGCTGGGCCTGCTCACCCGCCCCGAGGCGCAGGAGCTCGCGGCCGACCGGGCCGACCAGGCCGCCTGGATGGATCTGCTCAACGATGGGCAGCTGCGACGACCGGACGATCTTCCGGTGGAACCCGAGGCCACCGTGCTGGCTCTGCACCGGCTGCTGGCGCGAACCCCCTCGGTGCTCCACGGGGTCTCGCTGGCCGACGCCGCCGGGGACCGACGTACGATCAACCAGCCGGGCACGATCGACGCCTACCCGAACTGGCGGCGGCCGCTCGCCGACCCCGGCGGACAGCCGGTGTTCCTCGAGGACCTCGAGGCTGCCTCCTGGTCGCGGCGGCTCGCCGCCACCATGGCGGACCCCGACCCGGGAAATGATGGCCCGGCGGGGTAACGTGTCGGTCCGTCAGCCGACCGGTCCGTCCACCCTCTGACGCAAGCGAGGACCCTGTGAGTACCGTCGCGTCCGCAACCGGCCACCCCGGACGTGGGTGGCAGCCCCTCGGTCATCGCGCCAGCAACGCTCGCCGCCTGGGTCTGGTGGCCGGATCGGTGCTGGCCAGCACCCTGCTGCTCGCCGCACCCGCACTGGCAGCCCCCTTCCCTGGGGGGAACGGATCCTCGCCTTCGGGGCTGACCAGGCTGCAGATCATCGGGATCTTCGGCGGCATCCCGGTCGCGATGTACCTGATCATCACCATGCTGGTGTACTCGCCGTCCTGGGTGCGCGCCGCGCGGGCCCGGTCGGCGGCGGACGGCTCGGCCAGCCCGGTCTGGTTCGGCGGTCCGGAGGTCACGACCGGATCGGCCCGCGACGCGATCGAGGCGGCTCGGCCCACCCAGGCGGGCGGTGGCGCCAGTGCCCGCTGGTGAGCTGTTCAGCCCCCGCCAGCAGGCTGACGTCATGGCCGCGGTCCGGGACGCCGAGGCTGCCAGCGGTCTGGTCATCTCGGTGTATGTCGGAGCCGTGACCGGAGACCTGCGGGACGAGGCCACCCGTCTGCACGCCGCGCTCGGCGCAGACGCCGACCGCGCCGTGCTGATCGCGATCGACCCGGTGGCTCGAGGGCTGGAGATCATCACCGGGCGGGCGGCCCACGCGGTGGTGGACGACCGTGCTTGCGGGCTGGTGGCCGCGTCGATGACGAGCACGTTCGCCGGTGGAGACCTGGTCACCGGGATCACCACCGGTGTGCGGTTGCTGGGTGACCGGTCGACCCGACCCTCCACGCTGCACGTCGACCAGCCCTGAGCACTCCTGACCCCTTGGCCGGGTGACGAGCCGTCACCCCCGCACGAGCGTCGGCGGGTGCCGGGCTACGCGCCACCCTGGGCGTCGTACTCCTGGACCCGCAGCGCCCGGGCCATCGCGTCGCGTGACTCGACGACCAGCCGGCGCAGCGCCGGCGGGATGTCGTCGGCGGCCAGCCACCGGTCGGCCTGTTCCAGGATCTCCGGTCCGGTCAGCAGCGACGGGAACAGTCCGGTGACGATGTTCTGAGCGGTCTCGTTGGTCCGGGTGGCCCACACCTCGCGTAGTGCGGTGAAGTACCGATCGACGTAGCCTCGGCCGAGCTGGCGCTGCTCCGGCTGCCAGAACCCCGAGATCACCGCGACCTGCATCGCGTTGGGCAGCTCGTCGCCGTCCACCACCTGGGCCCACGCCTCGGCCTTCGCCTCGGGGGTCGGACGCATCGCCCGGGCGGCAGCCGCCTTGCGCGCCCCGGTCGCGGTGTCGTCGCGGCGCAGCTCGGCAGCGATCTGGTCATCCCCGGCGTGTCCGGTGACCACCAGTCGGGACAGCAGGGTCCAGCGCAGGTCGGTGTCGATGGACAGCCCTTCCAGGCTCGCGCTGCCATCGAGCAGCCCGGCCACCAGGTCCAGCTGTCTCGGCGTGGTGGCCGAGCCAGCGAACGCCCGGGCATAGTTCAGCTGGGCGTCGCTGCCGGGTTGCGCGCCGCGCAACAGCACGTCCAACGCCTCGGCCAGCCGCAGCATGGCTTGCTCGCGGTGCGCGGGCGCGACGTAGAGGTCGACCGTGGTCCTGGCCTGGCGCAAGGTCCACAGCACCACGGAGCCGTTGGTCTCCGCGCCGACGTTGGCCAGGGCCAGCTCGAGGTAGTCGCGAGCGCGCATCTCCTGGTCGCGGGTCATGTCCCACGCGGCCGACCAGCACAGGGTGCGCGGCAGCGGCTCGGCCAGGGACCCGAGGCTGTGCACCAGGG
>JAJYSQ010000446.1:1227-2551 GCA_021793495.1 Actinomycetes bacterium | reverse complement strand
ACGGACGTGTGTACCAGATCAACTACCTGCGGTGCATCCTGTGCGGGCTGTGCATCGAGGCCTGCCCGACCCGGGCGCTGACCATGACCAACGAGTACGAGCTGGCCGACGATGCCCGGGAGAAGCTGATCTACACCAAGGTTGACCTGCTCGGCCCGCTGGCCGAAGGGATGCTCCCCGCTCCGCACCCCATGGTCGCCGGCACCACCGAGCGCAGCTACTACCAGGGGGCGGTCACCGGTGCGACGCCCGCCCAGCAGTCGTGGGTCCAGGAGCACGGCCGACCCCTGGTGGGATCTGCGAGCCAGCCGGCCGCCGACGAGGAGGTGGCCCGGTGAGTGGTGGCGCGATCGCGGTGGTGCACGGCACGCTGCTGGCCGCCCAGACCAGCACCGGGGAGGCCGTCGGTTTCTGGATCCTGGCGCCGCTGTCGGTGCTGGCCGCCCTGGGCATGCTCGTCTCGCGCAAGGCGGTGCACTCGGCCCTGCTGCTGGCCGTCACCATGTCGTTCTTGGCGATCTTCTACCTCATGCAAGGGGCTGCGTTCCTGGGCGTCGTCCAGGTCGTGGTCTACACCGGTGCGGTGATGATGCTGTTCCTGTTCGTGCTGATGATCGTGGGGGTCGAGTCCTCCGAGTCGCTGGTCGAGACGTTGAGGGGCCAGCGGGTGGCCGCCATCCTGGTGGGCGTCGCGTTCGGCCTGCTCATCCTCGCTACCCTCGGGCGAGCGGTGTTTGCCGCCCCGGTCGGGCTGGCCCAGGCCAACGCCGGGGGCAACGTGGTCGGGGTCGCGCGGCTGCTGTTCACCCGGTACCTGTTCGCCTTCGAGGTGACCAGCGCCCTGCTGATCACCGCGGCCGTCGGTGCCATGGTGCTGGCCCATCGGGAGCGCCTCACCGTGCGGCCCACCCAACGGCAGCTGGCGGCCGCGCGGTTCCACGGGTCCCGACCGGGGTCCCTGCCGGCGCCGGGTACGTACGCGCGGCACAACGCGGTGGACACCCCCGCGCTGCTGCCGGACGGATCGCCGCTCGCCGACTCCGTACCGGCGGCCCTCTCCGCCCGCGGCGAGGTGCGTGACGTCGATGCCCTCGCCCGGGACGTCGTCGAGATCGAGGAGGGGACCAGCGCGTGAACCTGGACAACTACCTGTACCTCGCGGGGCTGCTGTTCACCATCGGGGCCACCGGGGCCCTGCTGCGGCGCAACGCGATCGTGGTGCTGATGTGTATCGAGTTGATGCTCAATGCGGTCAACCTGGCGTTCGTCACGTTCGCCCGGATCGACGGCAACCTGCAGGGCCAGGTGATGGCCCTGTTCGTGA
>JAJYSQ010000446.1:0-1217 GCA_021793495.1 Actinomycetes bacterium | reverse complement strand
GGCCGCCGCCGAGGTCGTCGTCGGCCTGGCGATCATCATGACGGTCTTCCGGACCCGACGATCCGCCTCGGTCGACGACGCGAACCTGTTGAAGTTCTAGCCCGCTAGCATCCCGTGGGCGCCGCGACCGGTCGTCGAGGCCGGCGCGACGACCGAGGGACACACCATGACCAGTGATCGACGGACGGACGTGGCACAGATGACGGCAGAGCGGTCCTGCGAGCCCCGGGGGGGCCGGTGAGCACCATCCTGCTGGCGGCCCCAGCCCCGTTGGCGTACGCCCCAGCCACCGGGGTGTTCGCGTTGACCTGGCTGCTGGTCGCGATCCCGCTGGCCAGCGCTGCGGTGCTGCTGCTGGGCGGACGGCGCACCGACCGGTTCGGCCACGTGCTCGGGACCGCGGCGGCCACGCTCGCCTTCCTCGTCGGGGCCGCCCAGTTCGTCGCCATGCTCGCCCGCCACGGTGCCGATCGGTCCGTGGCCCAGCACCTGTACACGTGGATCCCGGTCAACTCCTTCCACGTCAACGTGGGCCTGCTGGTCGATCCGTTGTCCATCTGCTTCGTGCTGCTGATCACCGGGGTCGGGTCGCTGATCCACCTGTACGCGGTGGGGTACATGGCGCACGACCCCGACCGGCGGCGGTTCTTCGGGTACTTCAACCTGTTCATCGCCGCGATGCTCCTGCTGGTCCTGGCGGACAACTACCTCGTGGTGTACGCCGGCTGGGAGGGCGTCGGCCTGGCGTCGTACCTGCTGATCGGGTTCTGGTTCTCCACGCCGGCCAACGCGACCGCGGGCAACAAGGCGTTCATCGCCAACCGGGTCGGTGACCTGGGGATGTCGATCGCGATCATGATCATGTTCGCCTCGTTCGGCACCACCACGTTCTCCGGGGTGTTCGCCGGGATCGGCCAGACCAGCCCGACCCGGACCACGATCCTGGCCCTCATGCTGCTGCTGGCCGCGGCCGGGAAGTCTGCCCAGTTCCCGCTGCAGGCCTGGCTGGGCGACGCGATGGCCGGCCCGACCCCGGTCTCGGCGCTGATCCACGCCGCCACCATGGTCACCGCCGGGGTGTACCTGATCGTCCGGTCGAACGTGATCTTCGACGCCTCCGGGGGCGCTCGGCTGGCGGTGCTGATCGTCGGGGCGATCACCTTGCTGTTCGGTGCGATCGTCGCTTCGGCGAAGGACGACATCAAGAAGTCGCTGGC
>JAJYSQ010000445.1 GCA_021793495.1 Actinomycetes bacterium | reverse complement strand
TCGGCGGTCCAGTCACCCCGGCGGCCCACGAGGGCAGTGGGACCTGGGGCAGGGAGAGCAGCACGTGTCCGGGAAGGGGCGCGCCGAAGGCCGCGGCGACGACCAGCCGGATCACTACGATCAGCGCGCCGAGTCGGAGGGCGGCCGCGAACGCCCCGGTCCCGGGGGAGTCGGGTCGTCGGGCCGCGACGACGTACGCCACCACCGCCAGGATCAGGGCCAGCAGCAGCGGATTGGTCGTCCGGCTGGCCGCGCCGGCCAGCCCGAGCGCCCACAGCCACCAGGCGCCCGGGTGCAGGGCTCGGGCCATCCGGTAGCCCCCGCCGGTCACCGGTGCCGGCCCCGGGCCCACGCGGCGCCTGCCAAGGCGAGCACCAGGACTCCCACGCCGATCGCGGCTCCGGCGCTGGACCGGTGACCGGCGACGGTCGGCCGCGTCGAGGGAGTCTTCGACGGGACGGGTGTGGACTCCGGCGCTGTTCTCGCGGCCAGGGTGGCGTGCTGTGGACCTGACGTTGTGCGGCCCGTACGTGCTGCGGTGGGCGTGGAGGCCACCGCAACCGGTGAGTGTCCGGTCGTGCCCCCGTCCCCCGTGCGGTTCGAGGTGGGCCTCGCATTGACGGCCGTCGTCGTGCCGTCAGCGGCGGTGGGACTGGCGGATGGCGCCGGGGTGCTCCCGCCGGGAGTGCTCACCAGCCGTCCGCACCCGGTGGTGGGGTAGCCGTCCAGGGCGCAGAACAGTCCGCTGCTGTCGGTGCGGATCGTGGTCCCGGCAGCGACGAGCACGTCCGCCCCGGTGGAGCCGACGGGCACCTGGACACATCGGGTGAGCCCTGGCGGGGGCTGCTGCCCGGCCGGTGCGTCGGCGCTGGTACCGAAGTCCACGACCAGCCCCACCCGGATCCGGTCGGGCAGCGGCGGGGTGCTTGCGCACAGGGTGGCCACCCGGGGGCGGCTGCGCGGTGGCACCGCGCCGGACTCGGGGCTGATCTCGAAGCGCCACCCTTCCAACGCCCCGTCGGCCAGCACGTCGCTGGCCGGCCCGATGGTGGCGTACGACCAGCCCGAGGAGCGGCCCTGCCAGTACGACCAGTACTGATAGCTCGCGGCTCGTGCCGGTGTGCTCGCGCCCACGGTGGCCACCACCATGATCCCGGTGCCCGCGGTCAGTGCGGCGAGCGCGGCCCCCACCCGCCGAGGCGCGTTCACGCCCGCCGTGCCGCCCGACGGCTCGAGACGACCAGGCCGGCCCCGACCAGCAGCAGGCCGGTGCCGACCAGGCCCGTCCCGAGGGGATCGGCTCCGGTTGCCGGCAGCTGGGCTGCCTGACCGGACATGAGGCGGGCGGCCCTGCCCGTCGAGCCCGGAGCCGCCACCGGGGCGGCGGGCCGAGACGCTGCGGTTGCCGGGGTGAGGGTCGCGGTCAGCCGGACGACCAGGTTCGACCCGTCGACCGAACGAGGATCGGCGCCAACCGCCCGGGCCGCCAGGATGATCATGGCGAGCCGTCCCGGCTGGTCGGCACCGTGGCTGTCCACCGGCCAGGTGCGAGCGACCGTGGCCAGCGACTGGTACGCGTGCGTGGCGCTGGTCGGAGCGACACCAGTGGCCACCAGGTCGATCACGGCGTACGCCGTCGAGGTCCAGTCGACCCCGGGGCCGAAAGCAGAGGGGATCGTCCCGTCATGGGCAGCCAGCACCCCAGCCAGGTAGGTGGCAGCACCCAGCGCCTGCTCGGACGCGGGCAACGGAACCCCGGAACGGCAGGTCGGTGTCACGGCCGGTCCGCTCGGCGTGCTGGACGGGGTGACCGGCAGATTGCGGCCCGAGGCGGCGAGCGCGGCTTGGGCGGTGGCGTACGCGTTCGCCGCCAGGGTGCCGTCGCTGGCTGGCTGGTAGGCGACGGCACCCTGGTCGGCCGCCGGGGCGGAGCAGCCGAGCTGAAAGGCGCCGAGCGCCTGGTCGAGGCCGGCCGGGTCGAGACCCGCGGCCAGGAACGCCGAGGCGGCCAGGGCGGTGGAGTTGGCGTCTGAGGCGTTCCCCGGGTTGAACCCCACCCCGCCGTCCGGGTTCTGGTGGCGACGCAGCCAGGCCAGGCCGCGAGCCACCGGACCGTCGGTGCCCGTGGGTATGGCTACCGTCGTGCGGTCCGTCTCGGCGAGCGTGGCCAGGGTGGTGACCGCGATCGCCGTGGAGTTGCTGTCCTCGGTCGAGACGGTGCAGGGAGTCGATGTCGAGGGGCGGAAGGCTTGCCAGCCGCCATCGGTGCACTGCTGGGCCAGCAGCCAGGCCACGGCCGGCGCCGGGGGGACGACGCTGGCAGCGTCCAGCGCGAGCAGCGACAGGCCCTGCCGGTACGTCCCGTCGTAGGTCGGGTCCTGGCTGCCGTACAGCCCGGTCCGGGCCGCACCCGTGCCGCTGGCGGATGGGTTGCTCGCCGCGCTCGCCGGGGTGGCGACGAGCTGGCCGGCGGTGACCAGCCCGGTGACCAGCACAGCCAGCACGCCAGCGGTGATCCCGGTGAGCCGCGTTCGGCTGACGGGCAGTGCTCGG
>JAJYSQ010000444.1 GCA_021793495.1 Actinomycetes bacterium | reverse complement strand
GTAGCAGTGGCTGCGGCCGGTCCCGGCGGTCCAGTGAGCAGCCGGTCCAGTGAGCAGCCGCATGCTTTGCCTGGCCCATACGCACCCCTGACCGGATCCGTGACAGATGGTCGGCTGAGTGTCGCCGGCCGGGCCGATTCCCTTCACCGGTGGCCACCACCGTGGTGATGGCCGCCGGTCCCGGCGGTCGTCGACCGTGCAGCGGAGGGTCATCATGGGTGCACCATCGAGGGGTGGGCACGGCGCGCCTGCGGCGTCGGGCGCGGTGTTCGAAGCCCAGGACCGGGTGCGTTTCGGCTGGTTCCAGGTCAAGACCATCGTCACCACGGGGATGGGGGTGTTCGCCGACGGGTACGACCTGTCCAGCCTGGGGATCGTGCTGCCGTTGGCGCTCTCCTCGTTCGGCATCACGAGCCTGACCGGTATCGAGTCGCAGCTCCTGGCGGGCTCCGCACTGCTGGGGGCGGCGGTCGGAGCCCTGGGGTTCGGATGGCTGGCCAACCACGGGCGCAAGCGGTACTACGGGCTGGACGTCACGCTGATGGCGGTCGGTGCCCTCGCGCAGGCCTTCGTGCCGAGCGTGTGGTGGCTGATCGCGGTCCGATTCCTGCTGGGAATCGGGATCGGCGCGGACTACACCCTGTCGCCGATCATCATGGGTGAGCACTCGAACGTCCGTGATCGGGGCAAGAGCATGGCGGTCGGGTTCGGACTGACGTGGGGGATCGGTGCGACCGTCGCCGCGGTGCTCGCGCTGGCGATGCACGACCTCGGCGCCTCCCCCGGCCTGACCTGGCGGGTCGTGCTCGCCGCGGGGGCGATCCCAGCCGCGGTGGTCATCCTGCTACGACGCCGCATGCCGGAGACCGCCCGCTTCCTTGGTCGCATCGCCGGTGACGGCGATGCGACCTCTCGGGTGCTGGCCGGTGTCGCGGGATCCCGGGGACCGGTCCCCGGGGCACTCGCAGAGATCGGCGACCCGCGGCCGGTGTCGTACTGGATGCGACGGATGTGGCGACAGTTCGCGGTGGCGTGCGGGCTGTGGTTCCTGTTCGACATCGTGGCCTACTCGGGGATCCTGTTCGGTCCCTCGCTCATCGCCCAGGGGCTCGGGGTCGGGCCCGCCTCGTTCCAGCTGATCGTGGAGGGCGCCTTCGTGCTGCCGGGGGCCTTGATCGCCGTGCTGCTGATCGACCGGGTGGGGCGCAAGCCGTTGCAGATACTGGGGTTCCTGGGTATGGCCGTGTCCCTCGGCGGGTTCGCGCTCTATCGAGCCAACGAGGTGGTGATGGTGCCGGTCGTCGCGTTCGCGATCTACGGGATGCAGAACCTGGCGTCGCAGGCCGGGCCGGGCTCGGTCAGCGCCTCGGGGATGCTCGGGGTCGAGCTGGCCCCGACCAAGGTGCGTGGCTGGGTCCAGGCGCTGACCGTGGCTTCCGGACGGCTGGGAGCGGCCCTCACCGCGTTCGTGTTCCCTTCGCTGTTCGCCCGGTACGGGGAGTCCGTAGCGATCGGCTTCCTCGCCCTGCTGGCCGTGATCGCCGCGGTGCTGACGCTGGTCGGGGTCCCCGAGACGAGGCGGCGCAGCCTGGAGCAGAGCTCCGGGGAGATCGAGCTGTGCCCGGAGCTGCACCGGGTGCCGGTCGGGATCGACGGGTGACAGGACCGGGCGCATGGATGGTCGCGCACACCCGCCGGTAGGGCCGGGGATCAGCCCGCGGGGCTGTCGCGCAGCGGGTCGAGCCAGCGCAGACCACGGAACCGGGCGAAGTCGGAGTCGCAGGAGCACAGGACCGCGCCGTGCTCGATCGCCAGCGCCGCCAGGTGTGCGTCGCTGGTGAGGTTGCCGGCCGTACCCAGGGGGGCGAGCAGCTCCCGGAGGACCACGGCGTGGCGTTCGGTGGGGTGGACGACCGTGACGCAGGGCTGGGCCAACCAGCCGTCCACGATGTCCAGGGCCTCGTCCGACGACAGCGGGTGGGCGAACACCGCTGCCCGGGTGCTCAGCCGCAGGAAGGCGAGCGCCACGGTCCAGGCCCCAGCGACGGTCTCGCTGCCGGACAGGGTGGCCGTCACCCAGTCGCGAGCGGCCCGGTGTCGCGGCGAGGTCTCGTCTGCGGCGTGCAGGAACAGGTTGACGTCGGGCAGCTTCACTTCCGCAGCTCGAGCCGGCGGACGATCTCGGCGTCCTCCAGCTCTCCGGCCAGGCGGAGCGCCCGGTCCAGGTCCACCCCCCCCTCAGGCCCAGCGCTCGGGAGGGGAACCGGTAGGCGCGGGCCTGGGCGTCCGTTGCGCGCAGGCCCGCGCGCAGCGCCTCGTTGAGCACGACCTTGAACGGCTGGCCCCGCTCGCGGGCCACGGCGCGCAGCTTCTCGGCAATGTCCGGCTCCCAGGGTGACCGTCGTGCGCATGGAGGCGCCATAGCAGCACTCTCACCGCTGCTGTGGTGCTCGCCGCGGCTACTTGGTGAAGTACCACGTCTCCGGCGTCAGCTGACCGGTCGGGTTCTGCGGGGTTACGCCGTGCAGCCCGTTCTGGATCTCGGTGAGCTGGTAGATCGG
>JAJYSQ010000443.1 GCA_021793495.1 Actinomycetes bacterium | reverse complement strand
TGCGGCCAGGTGCGGCTGCGGCCAGGTGCGGGCCCCACCGGGTACCGTCGTCGCGTGCATGCCATGGCTCTGACCACGTACGGGGACCCCGAGGTCCTCACGCTCACCGAGCTGGCCGATCCTCCGGTCGGACCGGACACGGTGCTGGTGCGGACCAGGGTCGCCGGGGTGAACCCGGTGGACTGGAAGATCGTCGCTGGACGGCTGGCCGGAGCGTTCCCCTCGCACCTGCCGCTCATCCCGGGTTGGGACGTCGCCGGAGTGGTGGAGCGGGTCGGCCCGGCCGTGGTCGAGTACGCCCCGGGCGACGAGGTCGTCGGGTACGTGCGCCGCGACGACCTCGGGTACGGCACGTACGCCGAGCTGGTGCCGGCCCCGGTCCGTACCCTGGCCCGCAAGCCCACCAGCGTCGACTTCGCCCATGCCGGCGCCCTGCCGTTGGCCGGGTTGACCGCGCTGCAGGGGTTGCGGGCCATCGGGATCCGCCCGGTCGCCGACGGGCCGGGCTCGGCCGCCGGGCGCACGGTGCTCGTCCACGCCGCGGCTGGCGGAGTGGGGTCGTACGCGGTGCAGCTCGCAGTCCGCGCCGGGGCCCGGGTCCTGGGCACCGCCAGCCCGGCCCGCCACGACTACCTGCGTGGGCTCGGCGCCACGCCGGTTGCCTACGGGGACGGACTGGCCGGGCGGATCCGGGCCGCCGCACCGGGTGGGGTGGACGCGGCGCTGGACCTGGTGGGGCCGGAGGCGTTGAACGTCTCCGCCGAGGTGCTGGCCCCCGCCGGTCGGCTGGCCTCGGTCACCGATGCGGCGTTGGTCGCCAGCCTCGGTGGCCGGTACGTGTTCGTCCGCCCCGACGCTGGGGACCTGGCGGCGCTGGTGGACCTGGTCGACTCTGGGGTGTTGCGGATCACCGTGGACCGGCGGTTTCCGCTCGAGGAAGCGGTGGCGGCCCTGCGTTACTCGGCGGCCGGGCACGCCCGGGGCAAGGTCGTGCTCGAGGTCGGATGAGGGTGGTGGCCAGCGAGACGGACGAGGCGGGCCAGGTGGTCGCGACCTGGTCGGAGCTGGGCCTGCCCGGCCTGGTCGACGTGCATACGCACTTCCTGCCCGAGCCGGTGATGGCGAAGGTCTGGGCGTACTTCGACGCGGGGGGCCCGTTGGTCGCCCGAGACTGGCCGATCACCTACCGGCGGACCGAACAGGAACGCCTGGCCACGTTGCGCGCCTTCGGGGTGCGGGCGTTCACCGCGCTGGTCTACCCGCACAGGCCCGGCATGGCCGCGTGGCTCAACGAGTGGGCCGCCGAGTTCGCTGCCCGCGTGCCGGAGTGCGTGCCGGGGGCCACGTTCTTCCCGGAGCCGGGTGCGGCGCGGTACCTGACCGAGGCGCTGGATGCCGGGGCCCGGGTGGTCAAGGCCCACCTGCAGGTCGGCGGGTACGACCCGCGCGACCCGCTGCTCGACGAGGTGTGGGGGCTGCTGGCCGGCACCGGGGTGCCGGTGATCGCGCACTGCGCATCGGGCCCGGTGCCCGCGGCGTTTACCGGACCGGGGCCGATCGGCGAGGTGCTGGCCCGCCATCCGAGGCTGCGGCTGGTCGTCGCCCACCTGGGGATGCCCGAGTACGCGGAGTTCCTCGACCTGGCCGAGCGCTACCCCGAGGTGTGGCTGGACACCACCATGGCGTTCACCGACTTCGTCGAGCAGGTGGCCCCCTTCCCGGAGGGCCTGCGTCACCGGCTGGTCGAGCTCGGCGGACGCATCGTGCTGGGCAGCGGCTTCCCCAACATCCCCTACCCGTACCTGCACCAGCTGCGCTCGCTCGAGGGGCTGGGGCTGGGCCGGCAGTGGCTGCGCTCGGTGCTGTGGGACAACGGGGCGCGCCTGCTGGGGCTGGACCCCGCGGCCAGGGCGCTTCGCTGAGCCCGGCCGGCCGGGCGGGCGGCCGCGCGGGAATCCGCTGGGCTTCCCGGTGGTTGTGACGCTAGTCTGAGGCAGGCCACGGCAGGCCGTGCCCGCAGATGGTCGTGCGGGCCGGGCACCACGGTCCGGGGTTGGCGAGTGCGACGCGTTGACAAGTGCAGAGGGGCTGAACGGTTTCGACTACGGACGTCGGAGCAAAGGAAGCGGGCCGAGGATGGCTGGGATGACCTCGTAAACCATGCCCAGCAACGAATAACTGCCAACAAGACGCAGTCCGGCTTCGCCCTCGCCGCCTAGGCGAGATACCGAAGCCTGTCAGACCGGGGTCGTCTCCATCCCGGATCCTGGCATCATCGAGGAGACTCACCAATTCCCCCGGTCACGGGGGGACGCGGGACACCTCACAGTGACTGGGCCTGTCAGCAGCTTGCCTGTGTGACCACTGGGGCCGAGAAATGCGCAACAGGCTGCGCCCGGAGAAGCTTTGGTTCGGTTCCGCAGGACGCGGGTTCGATTCCCGCCAGCTCCACCAAAGTGCTCGTATGAGAACTCTGCACCTCCGCAATGCCGGGGCTACAGCCACGAGAACCGCCCACCGGGAAGTCCCGGTGGGCGGCTATGTTTGAATCAAGATCATGGTGAA
>JAJYSQ010000442.1 GCA_021793495.1 Actinomycetes bacterium | reverse complement strand
CCGATCGTGTGTGCACATCCAGCCCGACGCTCGTACGCTCCGTGAACACCGGGGCCTCCCGCACCTGTCCGGGCAGGGCCGTGGACCGTGAGACCGTGCCAGGAGGGACTGCATCGTGACCGCCGGCCGAGTCACGGCTCGTCGAGCGCCGGGCCCGTGGGTGCCCTGAGCCGTCCGGGTCCATCGTCCGGGTCCACCGTCCGGATCCATCGAACGGGTCCATCGAACGGGTCCCTGCGGAACGGGACCAAGGTCCCTAGTTCTCGCCAGTTCACTGGTAAATACTGGGGGACGTGGTACCAGCAGCCGACCCGAGCCGTCAGCGGAGTCGTGATCGGGTCCTGGCTGTCCTGCGTGACTCAGATCAACCGGTGGGGATCGGTGATGTCTGCGCGGCCACCGGTCTGTCACCCAGTGCGGTCCGGTTCCACCTGGACCATCTGATCGACCTCGCCGCCGTTCGAGCAGTGAAGGACCCGAACGCCAGCGGATCGGGGCGCCCTGCGCTGCTGTACTCGGCCGTGCCGGCGGAGGCCGTTGACCCGGCAGCCGCCTACCGTGCCTTGGCCGGGCTCCTGGCGTCAGAGCTTGTACGGTCCGCCGGTCCGCGGGCATCGACCGACGCGGGCCGCGCCTGGGCCAAGGCCCTGCTCAGGGGCAAGGACGTCACGAGTGCTGACCCGCTCCCGGTAGTGATGTCACTCCTGGACGGCGGCGGGTTCAGCCCGGTCCGGTCCGCCGACGGCTCCACGGTGGAGCTGCACCGGTGCCCGTTCCTCGACCTCGCGCTCGAACAGCCCGCGGTGGTCTGCGGGGTCCACCTCGGTCTGGTCACCGGGGTCCTGGAGGAGCTCGGCACCATGACCCCGGTGCACCTCCTGGCCGCTCTGGACGGCCCGGGCCCCTGCCTCGTCCGCTTCAGCGCCACGAGCCCGCCGTCTTCCCCTTTGCCCGGTGTCTCATCGATCGAGGAGCACGTGACGTGAGCGCGCAGACCACAGCTGCTACGGGTGCAGGCGCCGTTCCATCCGGTCGCCCAGCGGGGGTGATGCTCGCCCTGGCCACGGTCGGGTTCGCCCTCAACTTCTGGGCGTGGGCCTTGCTCAGCCCGCTCAGCCCGACGCTGAAAGACTCGCTGCACCTGACCTCGGTCCAGCAGGCGTTGATCGTGGCAGTTCCGGTGATCGTCGGGTCGCTGGGGCGCATTCCCGTGGGTGCGCTCACGGACCGCCTTGGTGGGCGGGTGATGTTCCCAGCGGTGTCGTTCGCCACCATCGTGCCCGTGCTCTATCTGGGCTTTTCCGGGCACTCATCGTTCGCCGGGCTCCTCGTGGGTGGCTTCTTCCTCGGGATCGCGGGGTCGTCGTTCGCGATCGGCGTGCCGTTCGTCAACGAGTGGTTCGGGTCCGCACGTCGCGGGACCGCGATCGGGATCTTCGGGGCCGGGATGGGAGGAACCGCGATCAGTGCCCTCACGACGGTCAAGCTGGCGGCGGCGTACGGAATAGCCGCTCCGTTCGTGCTCACCGCGGCGGTGCTCGCCGTGTACGGGGTCGTCGCGATGCTCATGCTGCGTGATGCGCCGGGCCGGGCCCTGCCCACGCAGCCGGTGGCAGCTCGGCTGGCGGCGGCGTTGCGCGCTCCGATCACGTGGCAGGCATCAGCCCTGTACGCCGTGGCATTCGGCGGGTACGTGGCGTTCTCGGTCTACCTTCCGACGTACCTGAAGTCCGGGTATGGCCTGGTGCCTGCTGACGCGGCCAACCGCATGGCGGGATTCGTCCTGGTCGCGGTCATCATGCGTCCGGTCGGTGGCTGGCTGTCCGACAGGTTCGGCCCCGTGCCGGTGCTTCTCGGTGTCTTCTCCGTGGTGACGGCCGGAGCGGCGGTCCAAGCGGCAGCTCCCGCGCTCGTTCCCGGGGGCACCGTGACGTTCCTGTCGATGGCCGCTGCCCTGGGCGCCGGGGCGGGTGCGGTCTTCGCGCTGGTCGCCCAGCGCAGCCCGGCGGGGACGGTCGGATCGGTGACCGGTCTCGTCGGCGCCGCAGGTGGGCTCGGCGGGTTCGTGCCACCGCTGGTCATGGGGTCGATCTACGACATGTCCGGCTCGTACGGCCTGGGCCTGTTGCTCCTGGCACTCGTGGCGCTGGCGACATTGGTCCTCACCGCGACGGTCGTGCGCCGTCCCACACCCGCCGAGGGGTCGGCATGAGCATCGTCCCCCCGCCCAGCCCGGGCCTGGACGACGAGGTCACCGAGTCGCTGCTGAAGCTCCGCCGGTTCTTCCGCAAGAGCGAGGTCTCGGACGACCTGCGCACACTGCACCAGATCGGCGGCCGCGACGCGGACAGCTTCTACCGTGACCGGTGGAGCCACGACAAGGTCGTGCGCTCGACGCACGGTGTGAACTGCACCGGGTCGTGCTCGTGGAAGGTGTACGTCAAAGACGGCATCATCACCTGGGAGGCCCAGCAGACCGACTACCCGTCGGTGGGGCCGGACCGCCCCGAGTACGAACCCCGGGGATGCCCCCGGGGCGCGGCGTTCTCCTGGTACACGTACTCGCCG
>JAJYSQ010000441.1 GCA_021793495.1 Actinomycetes bacterium | reverse complement strand
CGTACCGGTGGCTCGACGAGGTGTTCGGCGCCCACGCGGTCGTGCACCTGGGCAAGCACGGAACCCTGGAGTGGCTGCCCGGCAAGGGGCTGGGGCTGTCCGCCGGGTGCGCGCCGGACGCCGTGCTCGCCGATCTGCCGATGGTGTACCCGTTCATCGTCAACGACCCGGGCGAGGGCACCCAGGCCAAACGGCGGGCGCACGCGGTGGTCGTGGACCACCTGGTGCCGCCCATGGCCCGGGCGGAGACGTACGGGGACCTGGCCCGGCTCGAGCAGCTGCTCGACGAGTACGCCACGGTCGCCGCGCTGGACCCGACGAAGGTCCCCGGGATCCGCGCCCAGATCTGGTCGCTGCTGCAGGCCGCCCAGCTGCACCACGACCTGCACCTGGACGGCATGCCGGCCGACGAGCAGTTCGACGAGCTGGTGCTGCACCTGGACGGCTACCTGTGCGAGATCAAGGACGTCGCGATCCGTGATGGGCTGCACGTGCTCGGCCAGCCACCCACCGGATCCGGGCGGATCGACCTGGTGCTGGCCATCCTGCGAGCCAGCCAGGTGTGGGCCGGGCGCACCGGGGCACTGCCGGGCCTGCGGGCCGCGGTGGCCGCCAGCATGGGGATGGACGAGCAGGTGCTGCTGGCCGCACCCGGAGCCGACGCCGACGTACCCGGCCGGCTTCGCGAGATCGCCGCCGGGCCGGCCCGGTCCGCAGCCGACGCCATCGATCTGCTCGAACAGGTGGCCCGCCGGCTGGTCGCCGAGATGGACCAGACCGGCTGGGACGTCGTCCGGGTGCCCGAGGTGACCCGGACGGTCCTGGGGACCGTCCCCGCGCCGGTCGCCGCGGTGCTCACGTTCGCGGCCGAGGAGCTCGTGCCACGGCTGGCCCGGACCACCGACGAGCTCACCAACATCGGCCGGGCCCTGGACGGCCGGTACGTGCCCGCCGGGCCCTCGGGCTCCCCGACCCGCGGCCTGGTCAACGTGCTGCCGACCGGGCGGAACTTCTACTCGGTGGACCCGAAGGCGATCCCGTCCCGGGCCGCCTGGGAGGTCGGGGTGGCGCTCGCCGACTCGCTGGTGACCCGGCACCTGGCGGACACCGGCGAGCACCCGCGGTCGGTCGGGTTGACCGTGTGGGGGACCTCGGCCATGCGCACCCAGGGCGACGACATCGCCGAGGTGCTCGCGCTGCTCGGGGTCCGTCCGGTGTGGGACGACGCCTCCCGTCGGGTCACCGGGCTGGAGGTGCTCGACACCGCGACGCTGGGCCGTCCGCGGATCGACGTGACCGTGCGGATCTCTGGGTTCTTCCGCGACGCCTTCCCGCACGTGGTGGCACTGCTCGACGACGCCGTGCAGCTGGTTGCCGGCCTGGACGAGCCGGCGTCGAGGAACTTCGTGCGCGCGCACGTCGCCGCCGACCTGGCCGGGCACGGCGACGCCCGTCGGGCCACCACCCGGATCTTCGGCTCCAAGCCGGGGGCGTACGGGGCCGGGCTGCTGCCGTTGATCGACGCGCGCAACTGGCGCTCCGACGCCGACCTGGCCGAGGTGTATGCGGTCTGGGGCGGGTACGCGTACGGCCGGGAGCTCGACGGCGTCCCGGCCCGGACGGACATGGAGGCCGCGTTCCGCCGGATCACGGTGGCCGCGAAGAACCAGGACACCCGGGAGCACGACATCGTGGACTCCGACGACTACTTCCAGTACCACGGCGGGATGGTGGCGATGGTCCGCTCGCTGACCGGCGCCTCACCGGCCGCGTACGTGGGGGACTCGACCGTGCCCGAGGCGGTGCGTACCCGCACCCTCGGGGAGGAGACCCGGCGAGTGTTCCGCTCCCGGGTGGTCAATCCCCGCTGGATCGCGGCGATGAGCCGGCACGGCTACAAGGGGGCGTTCGAGATGGCCGCGACCGTGGACTACCTCTTCGGGTACGACGCGACCGCCGGGGTGGTCGACGACTGGATGTACGCGGCGCTGGCTGCCTCCTACGTCGAGGACCCGGCGGTCCGCCAGTTCCTGCGGACCTCGAACCCCTGGGCGTTGCGTCAGATCAGCGAGCGGCTGCTGGAGGCCGCGGACCGGGGGCTGTGGGCGCAGCCGGACCCAGCGACCCTGGACGGCCTGCGGGCCACGTTCCTCGAGCTCGAGGGTGATCTCGAGGGTGATCTGGAAGGCGACCGGGAGAGCGACCGGGAAGGAGGATCCGGGTGACCGGCTACCCGTTCTCCGCGGTCGTCGGCAGCGACGACCTGCGCCTGGCGCTGCTGCTGAACGCCGTGTCCCCGGCGGTAGGCGGGGTGCTGGTCCGCGGGGAGAAGGGCACCGCGAAGTCCACGATGGTCCGGGCCCTGGCCAACCTGCTGCCCGAGGTGCCGGTGGTCACCGGCTGCCGGTTCGCCTGCGACCCGGGCGCCCCCGACCCGGGTTGTCCGGACGGCCCGCACCCGTCGGACGCCCCCGGCACCCGGCGGCGTGCCCGACTGGTCGAGCTGCCGGTCGGGGCGAGCGAGGACCGGGTGGTCGGGTCGCTGGACATCGAACGAGCACTGGCCGCTGGGGTGAAGGCG
>JAJYSQ010000440.1 GCA_021793495.1 Actinomycetes bacterium | reverse complement strand
GACGAACAGCAACAGGTAGATCGCGGCGAACCAGGGGGCGGCGAACACCGAGAAGAACCCCAGGTGGCCCAGCCACACCCCCAGCCCCGGGTGAGCGGCCTTCCACCCGGTGACGGCCAGCGGGTTGGTCCGCTCCTGCGGCAGCAGCGACCCGGGGACCGCGGCCAGGGCCAGCAGGAACAGCAGGATCAACGCGGTACGCATCGACGTCAGCTGACGCCACAGCCACCGGGTGAGCTCCCGTGGGGACAACGACGGTGCCCGTACCGGCTCGCCGGCCGGGCGCGTGGACATGCCCCGGGCCGCCGCAGCCGGCGGGTCGCTGCGCAGGCCGGTCACCTCAGAGCACCGTGCCGTACCGGGAGGCCCAGCCGCGCGCCACGTCCATCAACGTCGACCACGCCCCGCTGACCAGCAGGACGCCGAGCACGACCAGCAGCCCCCCACCGGCGCGCATCACCCAGGCGTAGTGCCGCTTGACCACCGCGAGCGCCCCCATACCGCTACGGAAGGCCACCGCGACCAGCACGAACGGCACACCCAGCCCCAGACAGTAGGCCACCGCGAGCACCGCGCCACGACCCATGCTGGCCTCGTTGGCCGCCAGGGTCAGCACCGCACCCAGCGTCGGCCCGATGCACGGAGTCCACCCCAAGCCGAACAACACCCCCAGCAACGGGGCCCCGGCCAGACCGACCACCGGACGTCGATGCACCCGCAGCTCCCGGCTCATCCCCGGCAGCAGCCCGATGAACGACAGGCCGAACACGATCGTGGCCGCACCGAGCACGACCTGCAGCAGACGCTGGTAGCGCAGCAGCACCACCCCGAGCCCACCCACGAACACCCCGGCCGCGACGAACACCACGGTGAACCCCGCGACGAACAGCACCGACCCAGCCAGCATCCGTCCACGTCGTGCCTGGGCCAGGTCGCTACCGGCCAGGCCGGTGACGTAGGACAGGTAGCCGGGCACCAGCGGGACCACGCACGGAGACAGGAAGGACACCAGCCCGGCCAGCGCAGCCACCGGGACCGCGATCAGCAGCGAGGAGCCGGTCACCATCGCCGAGAAGCTCGACCCCAGGCTCGCCAGGATCACGGCGAGCCCTCGGCGAGGATCTCGGTGATCACCGGGCCCAGCACCCCCGGGGTCACCGGACCCACGATCCGAGCCGCCACCCGACCCTGGGTGTCCAGCACCAAGGTCGTGGGCACCGCCATCGGCGGCAGGCTCGCATGCAGCGCCAGCAGCGCCACCCCGTCACCGGCCCGGATGCTCGGGTACGTCACGTGGAAGGCCCGCACGAACGCCTCCCCGGCAGCCAGGTCGGTCTCCTTGTCCAAGCCCACAAACCGCACCCCACGAGACGCGAACTGCTGAAAGGTCGCCTCCAGGCCCGCGGCCTCCCCCCGGCACGGGGCACACCAGGAAGCCCAGACGTTGAGCACCACCACGTGCCCGCGCAACGACGCCAGATCGAACCGCCCGCCCTGCAGGTACGTCCCGGTCAGCACCGGTGCCGGCTTGCGTCGAGCAGCAGACAACACCGTCACAGTACCGTCGCCGCTGACGAACCCGATGTTGGACCCCGTCCCCCCGGTGGTCGCCACGTTGCTCGAGGTCCCACACCCAGCCACCACCAGCACAAGAGCCAGCGCCGCTGCGGTGATGGCTCCCCGCCGGGCAGCAGGCGACGGCGCGGGTCGCTCAGGCACCGGCGACGAACCTCCGGCTCTTCGAGGGCGAGAGGTCGCCGGCCGGGGTGTGGTAGTCCACGCTCACCACCGTCGAATCGAGGAATGTCAGGCTGGTGACGCTGGCCAGGGAGCACTCCCGGCGGCGCGGGTCGTGCCAGAGGCGGCGTCCCTCGAGGAACCGGCGCGCGGTCCACACCGGCAGCTGGTGGCTGACCGCGACCGCCTCGTGGCCGCGGGCACCGGCCGCCAGATCCTCGGCGGCGGCCAGCATGCGGGCGGCGATCGAGGTGTACGGCTCCGACCAGGAGGGCTCGAAGGGGTTGCGCAGCGCCCACCAGCTGGCCGGCCGGCGCAGTGCCCCGTCCCCGACGCCGAACCTCTGCCCCTCGAAGACGTTGGGCGGCTCGATCAGCCGGTCGTCGGTGGCGATCGCCAACCCGTGCACGACGGCGATCGGAGCGGCGGTCTCTTGCGCACGATCCAGTGGCGAGGAGACCACGGCGACGATGTCCCTGGTCGCCAGCCATGCCGCGGTCGCCTCGGCCATGGCTCGGCCCCGCTCGGACAGGTGGAACCCGGGCAACCGTCCGTAGAGGACCCCGTACGGGTTGTGGACCTCGCCATGGCGGACCAGGTGGACGATGGTGGTGGTGCCCATCAGTGCGTCACCGGCTCCGGCGTCCGAGCCTCGGCCGCCGCGCGGGCGGCCCCCGGCAGCGCGTCGAGCACGATCTGCACGGCTGCAGGATCGTGCGCGGCGGAGACGAACCACGCCTCGAACGCGCTGGGTGGCAGGTAGACCCCGCGCTCGAGCATGGCGTGGAAGAAAGCCGCATACCGCCAGGACTGCTGCGCCCGAGCGCCGCGGTAGTCGACCACGTCGGCGTC
>JAJYSQ010000439.1 GCA_021793495.1 Actinomycetes bacterium | reverse complement strand
CAGTCTTGGCTGCCGCTGCTGCGCCTGCGCATGGACTACCAGTCGGACCTAGTAGACCTGGGCGCAGTAGACGAGCTGCGTGGGATTCGGGACGACGGCATCCACCTCGCGGTGGGGGCGATGGTCACCCACCACGAGGTGATGGCCTCACCGCTGGTCCGCGAGCACGCGGGCCTGCTGTCGGCCGCGACGGCCACCGTGGCGGACCCGGCGATCCGACACCGCGGCACGTTCGGCGGGGCCTTGGTGCATGCCGACCCGGCTGGGGACCTGGCCGCGGTCGCCCTCGCCGTCGAGGCGGAGCTCGTGGTGGCCGGCCCGTCCGGGCAGCGAACCATCCGGGCCCAGGACTTCTTCGTCGACTACCTGCAGTCCGCCCTGCGGCCCGACGAGATCCTGGTGGAGATCCGCATCCCCAAGCTGGTCGGGTGGGGCTTCCACTACGAGAAGTTCCACCGGGTGGCGCAGGCCTGGGCGATCGTCGGGGTCGCCGCGCTGGTACAGCGGTCCAACGGATCGATCGCCGCGGCTCGGGTCAGCCTGACCAACATGTCCTCGGTTCCGGTTCGGGCCCACGGGGTCGAGGCGGCGTTGGCCGGCGTACCGGCCGAGCCGGGACCGGTGGACACCGCGGCGCGGCACGCTGCCGAAGGAACGAGTCCGACCAGCGATCTGCACGCGCGGGCGGACTACCGTGAGCATCTGGCGCGGGTGCTTACCCGCAGGGCTGTCTTGGCCGCCGCCGGCGTCTAGAGGGGTGCCGCATGGAGTTGGAGCACGAGTTCACCGTCCCAGCACCGGTCGACCAGGCATGGGCGGTGCTGCTGGACGTGTCGAAGATCGCTCCCTGCATGCCGGGGGCGACGCTGGGGGAGGTGGATGGCGACTCCTTCACCGGGACGGTCAAGGTCAAGGTGGGTCCGATCACGGTCACCTACGCTGGTCAGGCCCGGTTCGTCGAGAAGAACGAGGCGACCCGGACCGCGGTGATCGAGGCGTCGGGCAAGGAGTCCCGAGGGACGGGTACGGCCGCCGCGACCGTGCGAGCCGTGCTGTCCGAGACCACCGGGCAGACGACCCGGGTCGTGGTCACCACGGACCTGGCCATCACCGGCAAGCCCGCGCAGTTCGGCCGCGGGGTGATGGCGGAGGTCGGGGCCAAGCTCATCGGGATGTTCGCTGGGTGCCTCGCGGAGCAGATGACCGCCGGTGAGCTGGGAGCAGCCGGGCCGGCGACGCCGGAGGGATCATCCGGGACCCCTGCGGCAGCCGTACCGGGCGGCCCGTCGGCGGATGGCGCCCAACCCGACGGCGGCCAGGGTCGGCGAACCTCTCCGCCGCCGCCGCCGCAGCGTCCATCTCCCGAGGTGATCGACCTGCTGGGGGCCGCGGGTGCCCCGTTGCTCAAGCGGATGATCCCCGTCCTCGCCGGGCTGGCCGCGCTGATCGTCGTGCTCATGGGCAGGCGCCTGCGCCACGGCCGCTGCCGGGGGCGTTGACCCGTTCGCCGGCGCGGCGCGGCGAACGCCGCCCGCTACCCTGACCGACGTGACCGACCGCGAGGTGCTGGCTGCCCTCATCCGACAGAAGGCCGTGGTGCGCGGCCGGGTGGTGCTCTCCTCCGGGCGGCAGGTCGACTACTACGTGGACCTGCGTCGCGTCACCCTCGATGGGCAGGCTGCCCCCCTGGTCGGCCCGGTCCTGCTGGACCTGGTCGCCGACTGGGAGTTCGACGCCGTGGGTGGGCTGACCCTCGGTGCGGACCCGGTGGCCACCGCGATGTTGCACGCGGCCGTCCAGCAAGGGCGGCAGCTGGACGCGTTCGTGGTGCGCAAGGTGGACAAGGCTCACGGGCTGCAGCGGCGGATCGAGGGCCCGGACGTGAACGGCCGACGTGTCCTGGCCGTGGAGGACACGTCCACCACCGGAGCCTCGGTGCTCGCCGCGGTCGACGCGCTGCGCCAGGCCGGTGCCGACGTGGTGGGGGTGGCCGTCGTCGTGGACCGCGGCGCCGGCCCCGCGATCCAGGCGGCCGGGCTGGCCTACCGAGCCGCGTTCACCCTGGCCGACCTGGGTCTGGCGAGCGATCCGGACCGTGAGCCAGCACCGTGAACGATCAGCAGGCCGGTGCGGCCGAGCTGCTCGCCGCGCTCGCACCCGGGCTCATCCAGGCGGGTCGCCGGGCCGCCGACGCCGGGCTCGTCGTGGGCAGCGGAGGCAACCTCTCGGCGCGGCTGCCGGGCGCCGGACAGCTCGTGGTCACCCGTACGGGCTCCTGGTTGGACACCCTCGACGTGTCGGACCTCAGCGTGGTCGCGCTGCGCGACGGCCGGGTCCTGGCCGGCCATCCGCTCCCGACCAGCGAGCTTCCCCTGCACCTGCACACCTACCGGGCGCGCGCGGACGTCAACGCCCTCGTGCACCTGCACTCGCAGACCACCGTGCTGCTCAGCGCCCTCGGCGAGCAGGTCCGGCTGCTGAGCACCGACCACGTGTTCACATATTCTTGCCTCAATTCATCCAATTCATCTTGCGTTAGTACAAATGTATCCACAATGTTGCTATTAGTAATCGTGGCACTAACAACGT
>JAJYSQ010000438.1 GCA_021793495.1 Actinomycetes bacterium | reverse complement strand
CCAACGCCGACGGTGCCCTGGTCCGTCGGGTGAGCGACCTGGCCGAGCAGGCCGGGCTCGCCGTTCGGGTGCTGCCCACGCTGCGCGAACGGGTCACCAGCTCCCTCGGGCTGAGCCAGGTCCGCGAGCTGCGCATCGAGGACCTGCTCGGGCGCAACCCGGTGGACACCGACCTGGCCGCGGTGCGCCGGCTGGTCACCGGCCGGCGCGTCCTGGTGACCGGGGCCGGCGGCTCGATCGGCGGGGAGATCGCCCGCCAGATCGCCCAGCTCGACCCGGCCGAGCTCATCCTGCTCGACCACGACGAGACCCACCTGTATGACGTGTGCTGGACCGTGGAGGGTCCGGTCACCCAGGTGCTGGCCGACATCCGCCAGCGGGCCCTGATCAACCAGGTGTTCGCCGAGCACCGGCCGGAGGTCGTGTTCCACGCCGCCGCCCACAAGCACGTCCCGCTGCTGGAGGACCACCCGGCGGAGGCGATCAAGACCAACGTGACCGGCACCGACAACCTGGTCAGCGCCGCGCTGGCGGTGGGCACCGAGCGCTTCGTGTTCATCTCCACCGACAAGGCGGTCCGACCCTCCAGCGTGATGGGCGCGACCAAACGGCTGGGCGAGCACCTGGTGCTCTCCTCGGCCACCCGTGGGTCGGTGTTCTGTGCGGTCCGGTTCGGCAACGTGCTGGGCAGCCGGGGCAGCGTGATCCCGACGTTCACCCAGCAGATCGCCCAGGGCGGCCCGGTCACGGTCACCGATCCGCGGATGACCCGGTTCTTCATGACCATCCCCGAAGCCGTGCAGCTCGTGCTGCAGGCCGCAGCCCTGTCCACCGGCGGGGAGGTGTTCATGCTGGAGATGGGCCAGCCGGTCGCCATCCGTGGCCTGGCCGAGCGGCTGATCCGCATGCAGGGCCACCGGGTGGGCACCGACATCGAGGTCCGGTACACCGGGATCCGCCCGGGAGAAAAGCTCACCGAGGAGCTGCACACCCCGGAGGAGGAACCGCACCGTACCCCCCATCCGTCTATCGTGCGACTCAACCCCGTCCCACTGGCTTCCGATACGCTCGGCAAGGCGGTCAGCGCCCTCGGGTACCTGACCGACCTCGCTCGCACGCAGGAGGCCCGAACCCTGCTGTTCCACCTGGCCGATGCCGAGCTCGACGACGCCGACCAGGAGCTCCTCGGGCTGCGGCACCGACGCCGGTCCGAGGACGGCGCGGAAGAGGACCTGACCACCCACCACGGGGTGGCGCTGCCCGCCCGACGGGCCAGCGACATCCCCCGCCTGCTCGACAGCACCAGCCCGGAAGGTGATCAGACGTGGCGGGAGCAAGTTCCCCACCCGGCGTGAACGGCACGGACTACCTGACCGCGCTGCGTCGGCACTGGAAGGTGCTGGTCGCGGCCACCGTGCTCGGCGTGCTGCTCGGGTACGCCTCCAGCCAGAGCTCTGCGACCACGGCGCTGTCCCTGCCCGGGACGGGCAGCTACCAGGCCACCGCCGTCCTGGTCCCCTCCCCGACCGCGCCCGGGTCGGTCAACCTGCCCTACACCCGGTTCGCCATCACCGTCGGTGCGATCCCGCAGATCGCCGCGAAGACCCTGGGGTACGCCGGAAACCCGCAGATCCTGGCCAGCCAGGTCACCGTCGCCGGCAGCGACCAGATCGGCACGATCACCATCCAGGCCAGCGGCGCCAACCCGAGCCAGGCGGCGGCGGTCGCGAACGCGTTCGCCCAGGCCACCCTCACCTCGCTCGCCGACCAGGCCGCGCAGAGCACCCGGCAGGCGATCACCTCCACCCAGGCACAGATCACCCAGGTGCTCAGCCAGCTCACCAAGGTGAACGCCCAGATCGCGGCGAACGGCGCGACCCCCGTCCTCACCGCCCAGCAACAGGCCCTGCTCTCCTCCTACCAGGGACTGTATGGTCGGCTGGCCTCGCTGCAGACCCAGCCGGCGCCGACCCCACCGCTGCAGATCCTGCAGCAGGCCGCCGCCATCCCGGTGGCCAGCGGTGGCGCGGTTGCGGGTCCCTCGAAGTCCAGCATCATCAAGCGAGTCGGCCTGGGACTGATCCTCGGCGGCCTCCTGGGGCTGGCCGCCGCCTTGATGCTGGCCCGGTTCGACACGAAGCTGCGCACCCGGGCCGAGGTGGAACGCGCCCTACGCATGCCGGTGGTCGCCGAGATCCCGGAGATCCCCCGCAAGCAGCGACGCAGCCCTGGCATCGCGGTCCGCGACCGACCGGACAGCGCGCTGGCCGAGGCCTACCGTTCGGTCCGGTCGGCGATCACCCTCATGCCTCGGCTGCCGGTGATCCTCGACCCGGACGAGTCCCGGACGCTCACCCTGCCCCTCGGACGAGGGTCGCGGCCGCCGGGCCTGGACCGGCTGCTCGCGGTCACCTCGCCCACCTCCGGGCTGGGCAAGACACGCACCGCGACAAACCTGGCAGCAGCCTTCGCCGAGGCCGGGCGCAGCGTGCTGCTGATCGATGCCGACCTGCGCAACCCGGGGGTGCACACGCAGCTCGGACTGCCCAACGGCCGAGGTCTGTCGGACCTGCTCGCCTCCGGGGAGGTC
>JAJYSQ010000437.1 GCA_021793495.1 Actinomycetes bacterium | reverse complement strand
CGAGGGGGCTGTCGAGCGCTGCTGCGACGGTTGGGCGGCGACCGGGCAGCCGTGGGAGTACGACCACGCCCGCTACGCCGCGCTGCGGGCGGCCCGCCGCGCCGAGGCGGACCTGATGCGCTCGTACGCCCACGGCGCCGGCTGCCTGGAGGCGTTCCTGCGCCGGGCGCTCGACGACGACCTGCCGGAGGGGTACCGCTGCGGGCGCTGCTCGGTCTGCGTCGGCGGGCTCCCGGCCGGGCTGCCGGCGACGCCTGCTGACGGGTCGGTGCGAGCCGCCCGAGACTTCCTGCGCGGGCTGGACGTCGTCGTCGCCCCGCGCCGGATGTGGGCACCGGGCATGACCGGGCGGCGGGGCCGGATCTCCGCCGACCTGGCGGTCGAGGCAGGGCGGGCGCTGGCCTTCGCCGACGACCCCGCGTGGCCAGAGGTCGCCCGGTTGCTGGCCGATCCCGCCCCGGGCACGCTCCCGTGCGACACCGACCCACCGGACTGGCTGGTGGACGGGTGCGTCGCGGTGCTCGCCCGGTGGCGAGGGTCGTGGAATGCCCGTCCGGACGTCGTCGTGCCGATCCCGTCACGCACCCGACCCCGCCTGGTTGACGGGCTCGCCACGCACCTGGCGACGGTCGGACGGATCCCGGTGGTGCAGGCCCTCGCCTGGACCGGGCCGATGCCGGCGCACGACGTGGCACCCTCGGCGCGGGCCCGCCAGGTCGAGGCGTCGCTGGGGCTCGTGCCGGGGGTCGAGCTCACAGGAGCGGTGCTGCTCGTCGACGACTACCTGCGTACCGGCTGGACGATGATGATCGCGGGCGCCCTGCTGCGCTCGGCCGGCGTGAGTGCGGTGCTGCCGTTCAGCGTCCACCGCCGACCGTGAGCCACGCGTGGGCGCTGCCGTCGGCGGTGCCGGTGATCCCCGCCCCGGGCCGCGTGACCTACCGCTGACCGAGCCTGTCGAGCAGCAGCGCCTCGGCCAGCACCAGCCGGGTGAGCTCGTCGAGGTCCACCGACTCGTTCTCTGAGTGGATGCGCGCGGCCTGGACGTCCTCGGCGCCCCACAGGATGATCTCGGCCTGCGGGGCGACCTCGGCGAGCACGGCCAGCAGCGGGATGGACCCTCCCATGCCGACGTCGTCGACGCTCCGGCCGTACGCCAGCTCCAACGCTTGTCGGGCGGCCGCGTACCCCGGGCCCTGCGTACGGGCCAGGAACGGCGCGCCGGTCTTGGTGGGCGTGACCTCCACGTGCGCTCCCCACGGCGCCGATGCCCGCACGTGGGTCTCCAGCGCCGCCAGCGCCGCCTGGGGGTCCTGCCCGGGTACGATCCGCAGGCTCGCCCGGGCCCGGGCCTCGGGCACCAGGATGTTCGCGGCCTCGTCCACCCGGGGGGCGTCCAGGCCGATCACGGTCACCGACGGCTTCGCCCACAACCGGTCGGCGACCGTTCCGGAGCCGACGAGCTCGACACCCTCGAGCAGCCCGCTGGTCTGGCGGAACACCGCCGTCGGGAGATCGCTGCCGGGCCAGGCGCCGTGCCGCAGCCCCGGCACCGCGACCTCACCCTGGTCGTCGTGCAACGCGGCCAGGATGCGGACCAGCGCCATCAGCGCGTCCGGTGCCGGGCCGCCGAACAGCCCGGAGTGCACCGAGGCGGCCAGCGTCCGTACGGTCACCGTGGCCGACACGTCACCGCGCAGCGCCGTGGTCAGCACCGGCTCGCCGACCCGCAGGTTCCCGGCGTCGGCCACGACGACCACGTCGGCAGCGAACCGCTCCGGGTGCGCGATGACATAGGCCTCGAGGTGGGAGACGGTCTCCTCCTCGCCTTCGACGATGACCTTCACCCCGACCGGCGGGTGCCCATCCAGTGCGCGCATCGCGCCGGCGTGCGCCACGATCCCCGACTTGTCGTCGGCGGCGCCCCGGCCGTACATCCGCCCGCCACGTAGGGTCGGGGTGAACGCGGGGGAGTCCCACCGTGCCGGGTCACCAGCGGGCTGGACGTCGTAGTGCGCGTACAGCAGCACCGTCGGTGCCCCGGGCGGCGCCGGATGCTCCGCCCACACCGCGGGGTAGCCGCCCGGCACGTCCAGCAGCTCGACGGCCGGGAACCCGGACTGGCGCAGGGTGTCGGCGACCGCGTCGGCTGCGGCCAGCACCGGGGACGGGTCGAACCCGGGGAACGCGACGGAGGCGTGCCCGACGAGCCGCTCGAGATCGTGACGGGTCTGGTCCCGGCCCGCCTCGACCCGGGCCCGCAGCTGCTCGGTCCGACCGGCGGTGCCAGCGACCCCAGCGGTGCCGTCGGTCCCGGTCATTCTGTCCTCCTCGTCCCGAGCGGTGGGCGTCCGGCCACCGCTCACACCACGGCGTGCACGCCCTTGCCCAGCACCACGATCCCGGACTCGGTGACCGTGTACCGCTCACGGTCGGCCGCGAGGTCGACCCCGATCTGCGCGCCGGCGGGGACCATGACGTTCTTGTCCAGGATCGCGCGGCGAACCACCGCTGCGGGGCCGATCACCGCACCGGACATGACGACGGACTCCTCGACCCGGGCCCGGTCCAGGACGGTGACGTTGGGAGACA
>JAJYSQ010000436.1 GCA_021793495.1 Actinomycetes bacterium | reverse complement strand
CCTTGCGGACCAGCACCGGAGCGAAGGCGACGTTCTCCAGGACCGTCATATGAGGGAAGAGGTTGAACTGCTGGAACACCATCCCGATCTCACACCGCTTGCGAGCCGCTTCCCTCTCCCTCAGCTCATGCAACCGGTCACCCTTGCGGCGGTAGCCCACCAGCTCGCCATCGACCCACAGTCGACCGGAGTCGATCTTCTCCAGGTGGTTGATGCACCGCAGGAACGTCGTCTTGCCCGACCCGGACGGTCCGATCAGGCAGAAGACCTCGCCCGGAGCGACCTGCAGGTCGATGCCCTTGAGCACCTCGACCCGGCCGAAGCGTTTGCGTACCCCCTCGGCCAGGACCATCGGGCGTTCAGTCATCGCCGACCGGCCGATGAGCGGACTCGTAGCCGGCGCTGCAGGCGCGCCAGCGGCGTGGGCGGGAGCGAGCGGCTCGCCCCGCGGGCGAATCGCCGCTCCAGGTAGTACTGGCCGACCATCAGGATGCTGGTCATCGCCAGGTACCAGAGGCTGACCATGATCAGCAGTGGCATCACCTGGTAGTTGCGGGTGTAGATGTTCTGCGCGGCGAACAGCAGCTCGTAGTAGGGCACGTACGCCACGAGCGACGTGGTCTTCAGCATCGAGATCGTCTCGTTGCCGGTCGGCGGGACGATCACCCGCATCGCCTGCGGCAGCACGACCCGACGCATGATCTGCAGCCGGCGCATCCCCAGGGCTGCGGCCGCCTCGTGCTGCCCCTCGCCCACCGAGAGGATCCCGGCACGGACGATCTCGGCCATGTAGGCCGCCTCGTTCAGCCCCAGCCCGAGCAGGGCGGCGGCCAGCGACGGCACCAGGGTGAACGTGACCCCGGAGGCGAGCACCGGGCCGAAGGGGATACCGATGCCCAGTCGGGGGAGCAAGGCGCCCAGGTTCGCCCAGAGCAGCAGCTGGACGAGCACCGGTGTGCCGCGGAACGCCCAGATGTACGCCCAGGCCGCGCCGCCGACCACCGGGTTCGGGGACAGCCGCATCACCGCGAGCACCACGCCGAGCCCCGCGCCGATCAGCATCGCCGCGACGGTCAGCTCGACCGTCACCTCGGCGCCGTGCAGGATCTGGGTGGAGAGGGCGTACTGGCCCTGCACCGCCCAGTTGAACCGTGGGTTGGTCACGATCGTGTGCACGAACATCGCTGCCAGCACGGCGATGATGGCGACCGCGACCCAACGCCCCGGGTGCCGCACCGGAACGGCTCGGATCGTCTCGGGCCGTTCCGGTGCGTCGGTGACCGTGGTGCTCATGGCAGCGGCGAAGGATCTCGTCTGGGGTCGGTGTGCGGGGCGGCTAGCTGGTGGCCCCGTTGATGACCGGCGTGGTGATCGCTCCAGACTCCACGCCCCAGGTGGCCAGGATCTTCTGGTAGGAGCCGTCGGCGATCATCGCCTTGAGCGAGCCCAGCAGCGCATCCGTGAACGTCCCGGCGGTCTTGGGCACCGCGATGCCATAAGGAGCGGTGTCGTAGGACTGTCCCACCAGCTCCAGCTGGCCACCGGCCTGCCGGACGGCGTACCCCACGACCGGGGAGTCCGCCAGCATCGCCTCGTCCTTGCCGCTGACCACCGCGGTGGTTGCATCCGACTGGAGCTGGTACTGGTCGATCGTGATCGGTTGCTTCCCGGCGGTCTTGCAGGCCGCGGACTTCGCGGTCACGTCGTCCACCTGGACGGTGCCCTTCTGCACGGCGACCCGGCGCCCGCAGGCGTCCGCGGGGGTGATCCCGGTGGGGTTGCCCGTGCGGGCCGCCCACGAGGTGCCGGCCGTGAAGTAGGTGACGAAGTCGACGACCTTCTCGCGAGCCTTGTTGTCGGTGAACGAGCTCATGCCCAGCCGGTACTTGCCCGACTGGAGTCCGGGGATGATCGAGTCGAACGGGGCGTTGACCCAGGTCGCGGTCAGCCCCAGCCGGGCCAGCAACGCGTTGCCCAGGGCGATGTCCATGCCCTCGATCGTGGTGCCGTTCGGCGCGACGAACTCGTTCGGCGCGTACGAGGCGTCGGTGCCGATCGTCACCGGACCACTCGACCGGACCTGGCTGGGCACCAGCGCAGCGAGCGTGGGGTCCACGACCGCCGAGGTGGTCGGCGAGGACGAACCACCCGGCGTGGCCAGGGGGCTCGATGAGGACGCCGTCGGGGATGAGCTGCCGCAGGCAGCCAGGGTGATCGTGGCGGCCAGCGTGAGCGCGGCGACCCCGCCGCGGCGGGATCGGTCCGCCCGGGGGTGGTGCACGGGTAGCCGGTCGGCCCCCCGGTCGAGCGGGCGGTGCTGCCAGGGCAACGTATGCACCAAGTCCTCCTCGTTACGTGGTCGTGTGTTGGCAATGTAGCGTCCGCTGCCCGTTCTTGATCCCTGCGTCATGTCACGATCCCGCAACGGGCGGTAACCTCGAGATCGTGCTCGCCGCCTTCGCTGCCCGAACCAGCCCCGAGGACCCGTTGGCCGCGCTCGAGGTCGGCGAGCGACCCGAGCCGGTCGCCGACGAGGGGTGGGCGACGGTGACCGTGCGCGCTGCCGGGCTGAACCACCACGACGTCTGGTCCCTGCGCGGCGTC
>JAJYSQ010000435.1 GCA_021793495.1 Actinomycetes bacterium | reverse complement strand
GCAACTGACGCTCGCTCGACGAGCATGGCAGCTGTCCTGCGTCGAGCCCGTCGACCGCCGCCGGCCAGTCCACGAACGCCATCGCCGTGGCGTCCGGCGCGGGGTCGACCATGGTCACGAACCGACAGACGAAGTCCTGGCGCCGCAGCCAGCTGCCATGCTCGATCAGCAGGTCGACAGCTGCTTCAGCGCACAGCGCTCCTCTCGCCTGCGCCCACAGCGCCGCCGCGAGGTCTTCGAGGCGGGTAGTAAGTGATGCAGTCGTTCGGCGAGATCGACCACGAGAGGCTTCTCTCGCTGGTCGGCGAGCGGGTATCGGACCGCCGGGTGCTCAAGCTCCTTCGCCAGTGGCTGCAAGCAGGTGTGTTGGCAGATGGGGTGCTCTCCGAGACGGTCACGGGAACCCCCCAGGGCGGGGTGATCTCCCCGCTGCTCGCCAACGTCTACCTGCACGCCTTCGACCGGGCCTGGGCAGAGCGTGGCACCGGAGAAGTCGTCCGCTATGCGGACGACTTCGTGGTGCTGTGCATCTCTCAGGAGCAGGCCGAACAAGCCCAACGGCTGGCGACCGCCATCTTGGGTGACCTCGGGCTGTCGCTCCATCCGGACAAGACCGCCGTGGTCGACCTCCGGGGCGGGCGTCGAGGCTTCGACTTCCTCGGGTGCCACTTCCGTGCCCGCATGTCCGGCAAGCTCTGGGAGCAGCGGCGCATCGTCCGCTACTACCTCCAGCGCTGGCCGTCGGTGCGCTCCATGAAGCGTGCCCGAGTGAGGATCAAGGCCATGACCGATCGAAGCCAGGTCGGACAGGAGTTACCGGTCGTCATCGGACGGCTCAACCAGTTCCTCCGTGGCTGGGGCAATTACTTCCGCACCGGGAACGCATCCATCAAGTTCTGCGAGATCGACAAGTACGTATGGTGGCGGCTCTTCCGCTTGATGTGCAAGAAGCGGGGACGCAACCTGCGTGCCGGTCAAGCCGATCGGTGGACATCAGCCTGGTTCCACGACCAGGGCCTGTACCACTTGCACGGAACCGTCCGTTACCCGAAAGCAGCGTAACCATGTCCAGAAGATCGTCGGTAAGCCGTATGCGGGAAAACCGCACGTACGGATTGAAAGGGGGATGGGGAACCGGGCTCGCAAGAGCACCGCGCCCCTAACTACCAATGGAGCAGCGACACGGGGTGGACCAGCCACACGGGCAGCACCACCAGCCGGCCGGCCCCGCCGGCTCGTCGGGTGTGCCGGAAGACGGGCTCGGGGTCTTGCACCTGTTCGCCCAGGTCGGCCCCGGCTACGACCCTGCTGCGGCGCAGCGGGCGCTGAAGCAGGCCGAGGCGGCTGGGGTGCAGGTGGTGACCGCCGCCCTGCTCGGCCACAAGGCCGACGTGGGGTTGGTGGCGCTGGGCCCCGACCCCTGGCAGCTGCGCGACCTGCAGACCGCCGTGCAGGGCGCCGGCCTGCAGCTGAGCGGCTCGTACCTGTCGCTCACCGAGGTCTCCGAATACGCAGCGGGCATCCCCGACGAGATGAAGCTCCACCGGCTGCGGCCCCAGCTCCCCCCCGAGGACAAGCCCGCCTTCTGCTTCTATCCCATGTCCAAGCGCCGGGAAGCCCGCCACAACTGGTACGAGCTCGACTTCGACACCCGCAAGGAGCTGATGTACGGCCACGGCCAGGTCGGGCGCAGCTTCCGGGGGCGGGTGCTGCAGCTCATCACCGGCTCCACCGGCCTCGACGACTGGGAGTGGGGCGTCACCTTGTTCGGCCGGCGCCTCGACGACCTGAAGGACTGCGTCTACCAGATGCGCTTCGACGCCGCCTCGGCCCGCTACGCCGAGTTCGGCCCGTTCTGGACCGGCCTGGTCGGCGCCCCCGACGACGTCCTGACGCGGGTGGGGCGGCGGTGACCGTCGTCGACGAGCGCACCTCCGAGGCCCGCCTGGCGGCGCTGCTGTCGGAGCTCGGCCGGGTGGTGGTCGCCTTCAGCGGCGGCGCCGACTCGGCCTTCCTGGCCCACCGGGCCACCACCGTGCTCGGCCACGACCAGGTCCTGTGCGTCACCGCCGTCTCACCCTCGCTGGCCCCCGAGGAGCACGCGGCGTGCGCGGCCCTGGCCGAGGAGTGGGAGCTGCGCTGGCAGGCGCTCCCCACCGCCGAGCTGGCCGACCCGGCCTACCAGCGCAACGACGCGCAGCGCTGCTACCACTGCAAGGCCAACCTCCTCGGCGTGCTCGGCCCGCTGGCCGCGGCCGAGCAGGCCACCGTGGTGCTCGGCGTCAACCTCGACGACCTCGGCGACCACCGGCCCGGGCAGCAGGCGGCGGCCGAGCGCGGCGCCCGGTTCCCGCTGGTGGAGGCCGGCTTCACCAAGCAGGCGGTGCGCGACGCCTCGCGGCGGGCCGGGCTGCGGACCTGGGACAAACCGGCCGCCGCCTGTCTGGCCTCGCGCCTGCCCTACGGCACCCCGGTCACCGTCGGCCGGCTGCAGCGTGTGGCACGGGCCGAGTCGGCGCTGCGCCGGCTGGGCTTCCGCCAGCTGCGGGTCCGCCACTACGGCGACCTGGCCCGCCTCGAGCTCGAACCGGCCGAGCTGCCCCGA
>JAJYSQ010000434.1 GCA_021793495.1 Actinomycetes bacterium | reverse complement strand
AACGTGACCACCCGGCCGGAGGAGCTGCCGGGGCCGCAGGCGGCGTCGCTGCGCATGCTCGGCGCGGCCACCCTCGACCGGCGCACGCTGCTGGTCGCCGTGCTGCGCGCGGTGGAGCAGCGGTACCGCGACTGGTGCGCCGCCGGCGGCGATCCGCAGGCGAGCGGGGTGCGCACGGCATACCTGGAGCGCAGCGCGACCGTGGGGCGGCGGGTACGGGTGGGGCTCCCCGGGGGCGAGCAGCTGGCGGGAGAGGCCGTGACCGTCGACGCGGAGGGCCGGCTCGTGGTGCGCACGGCGTCGGGCGTCCGCTCGCTGGCCGCCGGTGAGGTCGTGCATCTGCGCGCCTGATCCCCCCCGGGGATCACCCCCGGGTCACCCCAGCGCCGACCCGGCGAGCCACGCCGACCAGGGCATGTTCCAGTCCATCTGACCAGGGTCGCCCATGCTGGGCGGGGCGTACGAGTGGGAGACGATGACCACGTCGCCCCGGTTGGCGTGGTTGTAGAACCACTGCGCGTCGGTGGTGGAGACGTGGATGCAGCCGTGGGAGTCGTTGGCCTGACCGAGCAGGTGGTCCCAGGGAGCCGCGTGCACGAAGATCCCTCCGTCACTGAGGCGGGTGTCCCAGTAGACCTCGAGACTGTAGTAGTTGGAGTTCGTCTTCGAGCAGGTGATGCCGGCGCTGCACGAGGTCATCAGGATCTGCGGATACTTCTCCTGCTCCACGAAGATCCCGTTGCTCGTCGGGAACGTCGGCATCCCCAGCGCGGCCGGGAAGACGTGCACGACGTGCCCGTTCTCGGTGACGGTCAGGGTGTGGGTCCTCGCGTTGGCATAGCTGACCCAGGCGTTACCCGTGGAGAAGGAGAAGAAGTAGTGGCCGTGACCCCACAGCCCGGGCCCGGCCTGGACACCGACCAGGTTCACGTCGATGTTGATCGTGTCGTGCGCCGGCCAGAAGCTCTGCGGCCGGTAGTGCACCTCGGTCGAGGAGAACCAGTGCCACGCGCCGGTCACCGGGATGGAGCTGGTGACCGTCATCGCCCTCTCGACCGTGGCCCGGTCGGTGACTGGGTGGTTGAACGTCACCATGATCGGGAACCCGACACCGACCGTGTTGCCCGGGCCGGGGGTGATCAGCGGGGTCAGCAGCGTGGTGGCTTCATTCGTGCGTACCTGCAGCACCTGGGTCCGGGTGCCTCCCGGTCCGGACAGGTTCACGTGCAGCGCGTACGACGTGGCCGGGACCAGCGTGGACTGGCTGGTCCAGGTGGCACCCGAGGCGGACACGGTCCCGGTCAGGCCGGTGCTGGCCGGTGTCACCGACACGGTCACCGACACGATGCGGCCATGGACCGCGGCGAGCACGATCGGTGAGCTCCAGGGTACGACGATCGGTCCGGGATCGGTCAGCGACGGCTGGATCGAGGGCTGGGTAGACGTCGAGGGCTGGCCAGCGGGCACGGTGGACGACGTCGTACCGGGCGGGTTCTGTGCGGTAGCCGTGGGAGCCTGGGTGGCGGTGGTCGCCGGAAGCGTGGCCGAGGCCAGCTTCACCAGGGGAACGGCCGGCTGTGCGGCACGGGTCGGTGCGGAACCAGCCGTCGTGCTGGTGCACCCGGCAACGAGCACCCCCGCCATGGCAAGTCCGGTGAGCATCCCGACCCGGCGAGCAGCCCAGACCCGGCGAGCAGCCCAGACCCGGGCCTGCCCACGGCGCACAGGACGCCAGGCGCGAGCCGGCGAGCGAGGGTGAGTGGGCATGGCTCCATCCGCGGCAGGTTCGAGGCGCGTCCGACGGTACTCGCCCCTGGTGGACAAGACGCATCCGAGCCGCGGGATTGTTCCCGAACTGTGGCCTCGTCACGCGGATGCGTACCCGACCCGGACGGCCATGACCGCGGCTTGACCGTCCACAGACCGTCGCATCAGGTGGGGTAGGCGTCCGGCCCGTCAGCTGGTCGCCTGGCCCGACCCGGCCAGCCAGGCCGACCAGGGCATGTTCCAGTCCATCTCCCCGGGGTCTTGCAGGTCGGTAGCGGCCGCGGAGTTGGTCACCTCCACCACGTCCCCCCGCCGACCGCTGTTGTGGTAGAACCAGTCGGCCTGCGAGGTGGAGATGTTCACGCACCCCACCGAGAGGTTGGCCTGGCCGAGCGAGTGGTTCCAGGGCGCGGCGTGGACGAACTCCCCACCGTTGCTGATCCGCACGTCCCAGTAGACCTCCAGGCTGTAGTAGTTCGGGTTGGTGGGGTTGCAGGTCACCTGGGCGCTGCACGAGGTCATCAGGATGCTGGGCTGCTTCTCCAGCACGATGTGGATGCCGTTCTGGGTCGGCGAGATGGTGTTCCCGAACGAGGCGGGGATCGTCCTGACGACCTTGCCGTTCTCGGTCACGGTCAGCGTGTGCGCGGTGACGTTGGCGTGGCTGATCCAGGCGTTGCCGGTGGAGAAGGCGTACTGGTAGGTGCCGTGGCCCCAGGCGCCACCGCCGGCATCGACCCCGGCCAGGTGGGCGTCCACGGTGATCGTGTCGTGCGCTGGCCAGAATGTCTGGGGTCGGTAGTGCGCCTGGGTGGGGGAGAACCAGTGCCAGGCGCCGGTGACCGGGATG
>JAJYSQ010000433.1 GCA_021793495.1 Actinomycetes bacterium | reverse complement strand
ACTCCATCACCGAGTGGTACCACCCGGCCGGGCCGGAGCTGGCCGACCCACCGGCCGAGGAGATCTCCCGTATCCGGACGGCCATCGCGGCGATCGCGTTCGACGGGCTGGGCGCCCGTCGCTGAGCACCCGCCGGTGGCTACCGGGAGCGCAGGTCCAAGATCCGCTTGGCCTTGCCCAGCGACCGCTCCAGCATCTGCGGCTCGACCACGTCGACCGCCACGGTCACCCCGACCCGGTGCTTGATCCGAGCGGCGAGCTCCCCGGCCAGGCGCTCGCGCTGCCCGGCCGAGGCCGCGTCCGGGCGCGCCTCGACCCGTACGGTCATCTCGTCCATCCGGCCCGGCCGGCTCAGCACGCACATGAAGTGCGGGCTGAGCCCCGGCACGTGCAGGATCTGCTCCTCGATCTGGGTGGGGAACACGTTCACCCCGCGCAGGATCATCATGTCGTCGGTCCGGCCTGTTATCCGATCCATCCGACGCATCGTCCGGGCCGTGCCGGGGGCCAGCCGGGTCAGGTCCCGGGTGCGGTACCGGATGATCGGCAGCGCCTGCTTGGTCAACGAGGTCAGCACCAGCTCCCCGCGCTCCCCCTCCGGCAGGACAGCCCCGGTCAGCGGGTCGACCACCTCCGGGTAGAAGTGGTCCTCCCAGATGGTCAAGCCGTCCTTGGTCTCCACACACTCCTGGGCCACGCCCGGACCCATCACCTCCGACAGCCCGTAGATGTCCACGGCGTGCATGTCGGCCCTGGTCTCGATCTCGGTGCGCATGTCCTCGGTCCACGGCTCGGCCCCGAAGATCCCCACCGTCAACGAGGTCGAGCGCGGATCCACCCCCTGGCGCTCCATCTCGTCGAGGATCGCCAGGAAGTACGACGGGGTTCCCATGAACACCGTGGCGCCGAAGTCCTGCAGGAGGGTGACCTGGCGTGCGGTCATCCCGCCAGAGACCGGCACCACGGTGGCGCCCAGCCGCTCGGCCCCGTAGTGCGCGCCCAGCCCGCCGGTGAACAGCCCATACCCGTACGCCACGTGGACCACGTCCCCGGGACGTCCGCCAGCCGCGCGGATCGAGCGGGCCACCAGCCCGGCCCAGGTGTCGACGTCGGCCTGGGTGTACCCGACGACGGTGGGCCGACCGGTGGTCCCCGACGAGGCGTGCAGGCGGACCACCTGCTCGCGGGGCACCGCGAACATGCCGAACGGGTAGTTCTGTCTCAGGTCCGCCTTCGTGGTGAACGGGAAGTTCGCCACGTCCTGAAGGCTGCGCAGGTCGTCCGGAGCCACCCCGGCGGCGTCGAATGCCTGCCGGTAGTGCGCGACCTGCTGATAGGCCCGCTGGACCGTGTCCCGCAGCCGGGTCAGCTGCAGCGCGGTGATCTCCTCTCGGGAAGCGGTCTCGACCGCTTCCAGGTCACCGGGTCGTGGCGCCAGATCGAGCACGAGGGCCTCCGTGGGGTGCGGTGCGGGACGGTACCGGTACGAGGGGGACGCCGGGGTCAGGGACGTTCCAGCAGCAGCGCGATCCCCTGGCCCACGCCGATGCACATGGTGACCAGGGCACGTCGGGCTCCGCGGTCGGACAGCTCGACACCCGCGGTCAGTGCCAACCGGGCGCCGCTCGCCCCCAACGGGTGCCCGAGGGCGATCGCGCCGCCGTTGGGGTTCACCTGCTCGGCGGCGTCGGCCAGCCCGAGCTGACGCAGACAGGCCAGGGACTGCGCGGCGAACGCCTCGTTGAGCTCCACCACGTCGACCTCGGCCAGGGTGATCCCGGTCCGGGCCAACAGTCGCCGGGTGGCTGGGACCGGGCCAACGCCCATGATCCGTGGAGGCACTCCCGCCGAGGCGGCTGCGACCACCCGGGCCAACGGGGTCAGCGAGTACCGCCGCACGGCTGCCTCGGAGGCGACGAGCAGCGCCGCCGCACCGTCGTTGATCCCCGAGGAGTTGCCCGCGGTGACCGTGCCCGGGGTGCGGAACGTCGGGCGCAGTGCGGCCAGGCGTTCCGGGCTGGTGGCCCTCGGGTGCTCGTCGACGGTGACCAGGGCCCCGTCCCGACCCGCCGGCACCCCGACGATCTCCCGGGCGAGACGGCCGCGAGCAGCCGCTCGGGCCGCGCGCTGCTGGGAGCGCAGGGCGAAGGCGTCCTGGTCGGCGCGCGCCACGCCGAACTCCTCGGCGACGTTCTCCGCGGTCTGCCCCATCGAGTCCGTGCCGTACGCCGCGGCCAGCCGCTCGTTGACGAACCTCCACCCCAGGGTGGTGTCGTACGCCTGCGGGTCGCGTGCGTAGGCGGTGGTGGGCTTGCCCAGCACCCACGGGGCCCGACTCATGCTCTCCACCCCACCGGCGATCACCAGATCGGCCTCGCCGGAGCGGATGGTCCGGGCCGCGGTGGCCAGCGCGTCCAGCCCCGAACCGCACAACCGGTTGACCGTCACCGCCGGCACCGCCTCGTCGAGCCCGGCCAGCAGCACCGCCATCCGAGCCACGTTGCGGTTGTCCTCGCCGGCCTGGTTCGCGCAGCCGAGCACGACGTCGTCCAGCGCAGCCCAGTCCACCTGCTGGTGGCGGGCGACCAGCGCGACGATCACGTGGGCGGCCAGGTCGTC
>JAJYSQ010000432.1 GCA_021793495.1 Actinomycetes bacterium | reverse complement strand
GTCGGCCGCCCAGGCCGTCGTGGTCGCTCGCCGGCTGCGTGACCAGGGGCTGGCGGTCAGCCTGGACCACCTCGGGGAGGATGTGCACGACGCCGAGCAGGCCGGCGCGGCCCGTGATGCCTACGTCGATCTGCTCGCCGGGCTGGCCGAGGCCGGCGTGGCCGGTGGCGCGGACGTCTCGGTCAAGCTCTCGGCGCTCGGTGCCGGCCTGGGCCCCGACGGCGCGAAGGTCGCGACCGAGAACGCCCGGGAGGTGTGCGAGCAGGCGGTGCGGGTGGGTGCGACCGTGACCGTCGACATGGAGGACCACACCACGACCGACCTGACCCTGGCGGTCGTGACCGATCTGCGGGTGGACTTCCCCTGGGTCGGTGCGGTGCTGCAGGCCTACCTGCACCGCACCCCGGGTGACCTGGCTGCGCTGTGTACCGCCGGGTCGCGGGTGCGGCTGACCAAAGGGGCGTACGACGAGCCGCCCTCGGTCGCGCTGCGCGAGCGGCACCTGGTGGACGAGGCCTACGTACGGGGGCTGCGCACCCTGATGGCGGGGCCCGCCTACCCCATGGTGGCGACCCACGATCCGCGGATCATCGACATCGCCGGTGCTCTGGCAATCCGGTACGGTCGTACCTCTTCGACCTACGAGTACCAGATGTTGTACGGGATCCGTCCGGACGAGCAGCGGCGTCTGGCCCGTGGTGGCGAGGTGGTCCGGGTGTACGTACCGTTCGGTACGGACTGGTACGGCTACTTCGTCCGCCGGCTCGCGGAGCGCCCGGGCAACCTCGTGTTCTTCGCACGCAGCCTGGTCACGAAGGGGTGAGGTGGTGAGGTGGCGCAACGGGTAGCGGTCATCGGGGCCGGCAAGATGGGCGAGGCGCTGATCGCCGGCATGCTCCGGTCCGGGCGTCGTCCGGGTGACCTGGTGGCGAGCGTGCGCAGCGCGCAGCGCGCCGGAGAGCTCACCGAGCGGTACGGCATCCGTGTGCTGCCGGCTGCCGAGGCGGTCCACGCCGCCGATACGCTGCTGCTGGCGGTCAAGCCTCAGGACATGGCCGCGCTGCTCGACCAGATCGCCGACCGCGTCGACGCCGACCGGCTGGTCGTGACGATCGCTGCCGGCATCCCGACCTCCTTCGTCGAACGTCGGCTGGCCGCCGGCACCCCGGTGGTCCGAGTCATGTCCAACACCCCGGTGCTGGTCGACGAGGCGATGAGCGCGTTGTCGGCCGGCTCGCACGCCACCGAGGAGCACCTGCAGCGGGCCGAGGAGATCTTCGACCCGGTGGGGCGGACGATGCGCGTCCCCGAGTCCCAGCAAGACGCGGTGACCGCGCTGTCCGGCTCCGGGCCGGCCTACGTGTACTACCTCGTCGAGGCGATGACCGACGGCGGGATCCTGCTCGGGTTACCGCGGACCGTGGCCCACGACCTGGTCGTCCAGGCGGTCGTGGGAGCGGCCGTGATGCTGCGGGACTCCGGTGAGCACCCGGTGATCCTGCGAGAAGCGGTCACCTCCCCGGCTGGCACCACGATCGCGGCGATCCGCGAGCTGGAGGTGCACGGCGTGCGCGCGGCGTTCCTCGCCGCTCTGGAGGCCGCTCGGGACCGGGCCCGCGAGCTGTCCACCGGTGCTGGGTAGCGTGCAACGGTGAGTGGCAGCACGCGGATCATCTGGGACGAGTCCATGACCCGCTACGACTTCGGGCCGGACCACCCGATGAGCCCGGTGCGCATCGACCTCACCATCCGGTTGGCCCGGGAGCTGGGCCTGCTCGATCGGGGGGGGGTGCAGGTGACCGGTGCCGAGCCGGCGGACGACCCGCGCCTGCAGACGGTGCACGACCCTGGCTACATCGACGCCGTCCGCCGGGCGGCCAACCATCCGGGCACCGTGGACCTGGTCCACGGCCTGGGTACCGAGGACAACCCGGTCTTCCCCGGCATCCACGAGGCCTCGGCTCGGATCGTCGGAGCCAGCGTGCAGGCGGCCGAGGTGGTCTGGACCGGCCTGGTGGAGCATGCGGTCAACATCGCCGGCGGGCTGCACCACGCGATGCCCGCCGCAGCGAGCGGCTTCTGCGTGTACAACGATGCGGCGGTGGCGATCCACCGGCTGCTGGAGCTGGGCGCGCAGCGGGTGGTCTACCTCGACCTGGACGCTCACCATGGCGACGGGGTCGAGCACGTCTTCTGGGACGAGCCTCGGGTGCTCACGGTCTCGCTGCACGAGTCCGGTCGCACTCTCTTCCCGGGCACCGGTTTCCCCGAGGACACCGGTGGATCCGCCGCGCCGGGTGGCGCGGTCAACGTCGCGCTACCAGCAGGCACCGGGGACTCCGGATGGCTCCGGGCGTTCCACGCGGTCGTGCCGGCGCTGGTGGAGGCCTTCGTCCCTGAGGTGGTGGTCAGCCAGCATGGGGCAGACTCGCACTTCCTGGACCCGCTGGCGCACCTGGCGCTGAGCGTGGACGCTCAGCGCTGCGCGTACGCCGTGGTGCACGAGCTCGCTCACCGGTTCGCCGGCGGCCGGTGGGTGGCCCTCGGCGGGGGAGGGTATGAGATCGTGGACGTCGTTCCTCGAACCTGGAGCCATCTCGTCGCGATCGCAGCCGGGCACCCGGTG
>JAJYSQ010000431.1 GCA_021793495.1 Actinomycetes bacterium | reverse complement strand
CATAGGGGCACTCGTCCGGGCCGGAGGCCACGCACTGCCCGCAGGGGCGGGTCCGGTCGATCACGCATCGAGGCTCCGGTCTCGACCCCACCGCCCGACCACCTCGATTCCCGGAGAACCCCGCTCAGTCCGAGCGTAACCCTGCCGTGGCGATCGACCGCTCCGGGACGTCGACGTCCGGGACGTCGACGTCCGGGGTGTCGACGCCCACCGGGTCCAGGCTGCGCCGACAGGTCCACCGCAGGAAGGAACGATCCGAGCGAGGAACGATCCGAGCGAGGAACGATCCGAGCGAGGAACGAACAGCTGCAGCGCGACCACCACGATGGTCGCCCCGAGGGTCACGATGATGGCTGCGTGAGGCACGGGGTGCCGGTTGGCCCGCGCGAAGGCGACGGGGGCCAACCGTTCGCGGCCCATCGCCTACCGGGCTCGGGTCACCGTGACCCGACCGGCGTGATCGAGAAGCGTTCGGCTGCCAGGTAGGGCCGGTCGTGGCGACCGACCGGGTCAGCGGCGAAGTACCGGGCCAGACCTCCGTCCTGCAACGCCGAGTCCAGGCCGGCCATCGCCATGCCTTCATCAAGGACCAGGTACCGGGTCGCGACGGCACCGTTCGAAGGCTGCACCGCGTCGTACAGCCCGTACGGGCCCTCGAGCTGCGGATACTTGGCCCGCAGGGCCATCAGGTTGCGGTACGCCTGCTGGGGGATCTCCGGCAGCGCGATGAACGAGGCGTAGGGCGCGACGACGTTCTGCGCATAGGCGCAGCAACCGAGGTTGGAGCCGAGCTGGTCGGCCCCGTAGGCGGCGTACCCGCCGACCGTGCCGGGAGTGCTGGACGGCGACAGTCCCCAGACTGGCAGGTGCAACACATCCGTCGCATAGCGCACCGAGGCCTCGGCATAGTTCACGTCGTTCGCACCGAAGCTGTGCGGACCCCAGCTGGTCTCGGGCACGACCAACGGGGCCATCAGTGCCTCGAAGGCACTGCCGCCCCAGCTCGGCACGTACGAGATCCCGTCGTACGAGTAGTGCCCCTCGACCACCGGGAAGGACCTGGCGGAGTACGGGTCGGTGTAGGTCACGGTGGGCCCCGCGGGCACCTGGGTCTGCCAGGTGAAGTCGGCCGGGAGGGTCCGCCAGGTCCGCCACCAGACGTCGCCGGGCAGCTGGCCCAGGCCCATGCCCAGGTAGGCGGCGATCCGAGGGTCGGTGTTGAGGTTGCCGTACTCGAAGCCGGCCGGTCCTTGGCCGACGTAGTAGCCGCCGTACATCTGCCCGGCGGTGATGTTCGTGGCCTGGTTGCCGTTGTCGTAGAAGATCGAGAAGTTCATCTGGTCGAGCAGCCGGGTTGCCGTCCCTGCCAGCGCAGGGAAGGCCTCGCGGGCCACGACCAGGGCGGAGGCGTACCAGCCGTTGTCCACGGTCGACACGAACTGCCCGGTGAGGTTGGACACCGCGGTGCCACCAGGTCCGGTGATCACGGACCCGGTGGTGGTGTCGTACCACGACATGAGGAAGCCGTCCCACCTCGGCAGCCGTTGGATGGCCGTCAGCTCGGCGCGCATCAGTCGTTGCGCTGTGCCATGGGACACCAGTCCCAGGTCCGAGGCGGAGGTGACGCTCCACAGATACATCGCGATGTCGGTTGGCGAGGTGTAGTTCCCACGGGCCGGCTGGCCGCCGAAACCAAGGCTGTCTCGCGGCAGACCCGTGTGTGGGTCCAGGTCGGCGGCGAAGAACTTCCAGGTCGTCGCCGCCATGGCACACAGCTGTGCGCGCTCGCTGGGGCTCAGCGCCGGACCGTAGGATATCGGGTGCAGCAGCGCCCGGTGGCCGGTCCCGTGCCCGCCGGTCACCGGCCGCGCGCAACGCTGGTCGGACCCACCCGCTCGACCTGGGCGAGGCGGCGTGACGGCCAGCGCCGCTGGTGCCGTACCCGCGGCGGCAAGGGCTAGGGCACCGGTCAGCAGCCCGCTGACCACCGGCAGCAGCCGCCAGCGACTGCGCCGAGATCGTTCACGGTCAACACGATGCGACGGTGTCATGGCTGCTCCCGACGGGGTGGCGGTGGTGCGGGCCGGCTGAACGGGTTGGGGATCGCGTCGATCAGCTCGCGGGTGTACGCGTGCTCGGGGTGTTGCAGGACCGAGCCGGTGGCACCGGTCTCGACCACAGACCCTTGTTGCAGCACGACCAGGCGCTGGGTGGCGACCCGCGCGCTGAGCAGGTCGTGGGTGATGTAGAGCATGCTCAGCCCCTCGGCGGTCTGCAGCTGGCGCAGCAGTGCCAGGATCTCGGCCCGTAGGGAGACGTCGAGCATGGAGACGGGCTCGTCCGCGATGAGCAGCTTGGGGCGGGTGGCCAGCGCGCGGGCGATGACCACCCGTTGCCGCTGGCCGCCGGAGAGCTGGTGCGGCAGCTTGGCCAGGTACTGGGCGGCTGGGGCGAGCCCGACCCGTTCGAGCAGCTCGCCGGCCTCCCGGTGGATGTCTCGACCGGCGAGCCCGCGCAGGTTGCTCAACGGGCGCGCCAGCGAGTAGCCGACCGTATGCACCGGGTTCAAGGCAGCGTAAGGGTCCTGGAACACGTACTGCACGTCGCGGCGGTACTGCCGCAAGGCA
>JAJYSQ010000430.1 GCA_021793495.1 Actinomycetes bacterium | reverse complement strand
GCCACCACCCCGACACCCATCCCGGCGGAGCGCGCGGCCTGCTGGGCCTGCGCCAGCTGCTCGTCGAGCACCCACTGGCACCACCGGTGGAACGACACCTGGTCGGCCAGCCCTTCCCGAGCCTGGGCCACCGCCGCCGACCGTGGGTCGCGCAGCTCCACCGGCCAGGTACGCCAGTCCGATCCGTGCTGCTCGGCCAGGGCGGCCCAGGTCGCGTACGTCTCCAGGTCCTCGCCCTGCTGGCGCTGGAAGTCCTCGTACTGGGCTCGACGAGCCGGGCTGAGCCCGAGTGCCCGGACCAGCTCCAGGGCCGGTCGCTTGGCCGCCCAGACGGCGTCCCGGTCGATGAGCTCGGCGGGTCCAGCCGGGAGCCGGGCGGACGCGGCCAGCTCGACGAGACGGTGGTGGTCAGCCAGCGACAGGTACGCCGCCTCCGGGATCTGCTCGACCCGCAGGTAGATCGCGTGGCCGAACCGGCGGCTGGTCGGCAGGTACGGCGAGGGTTCCAACGGCGGCGTGGGCTCCCCGGCGTGCAACGGGTTCACCAGGACGAAGCCGGCACCGAGCTGTCGGGCGCTCCACGAGGCCAGCTCGGCCAGGTCTCCCAGGTCTCCCAGCCCCCAGGAACGCCGCGACCGCGTGGCGTACAGCTGGATCATGAACCCCCAGGCGGAGCGTTGGGCCAGGCCATCGGGCAGCGGCAGGGCCGCGGGACAGACGACCAGCGGGCAGGTGGCGTCCGGTCGGCCGGCATCCGGGTTGGCGGCCGGGTCGCCACCCTGGTTGGTACAGGCGTGCAGGCTGTGCCAGCCCAACGGCAAGCCAGCGGGGATCCCGAACGCGACCTCCATCATCGGGATGTCATCGACACGCCGGGTCACGCCCCGGTGCGCGAGCGGATCCAGGGCGAGCACCTGGCCATCCTCGGTGTGCACCGAGACCGCGCCCGGCCAGCCCTCCGGGACGTGCACGCGGACCTCGCCGCCCTCGGGCTGGCGTACCACGACCACATCCGGCAGCCGGTGCCGCCAGGTCGCGAGGTGTCGCTCGGCCAACGTGGCCCGTGCCCGGCTGGGGGTGGACACGTCCATGCCCAGCGCGGTGAGCACGGCGAGGATGGTGGTGCGTGGCACGCTCACGTGCTCCCCGCGCCAGTCCCAGAACTCGGTGGCCACCCCGGCACCGACCGACAGCTCGGCCAGCTCTGCCGCCAGGCCGTCCTGGGCTGGGAGCTCCGACCACTCGTCAACGATCTCTACCATTCGATCAGTCTCGCCGACCGGCCCGGGGCGTGCTCAGCCTGGTCACAGCCGGACCGGCGCAACCGGTCGGCGTCGAAGCGGGCGGCCCGGGTGGGCCTGGCGGGCTCCTCGGTCGACCACCAGCGTGACGGCGTGGAGTGACCGACCGCGGGGTGGCCGGACCCGGCATAGGGTGACCGCCGTGACCGAGGACCTCACCGTGCCCCTGGCCGAACGCGACGACCTGGTCGAGCAGCTTTTCGGCCACTCGGTGGCCGACCCCTACCGGTGGCTGGAGGACCCGTCCGATCCGCGCACCCAGTCCTGGCTTGCCGCACAGGACGTGCTGTTCGCCCAGGAGCGGCAGCGGTGGCCCGGCCGGCAGCGGCTGTCCCGCCGGCTCGGCGAGCTGCTCGCGGCCGGGGTGGAGTCCCCACCGGTCTGGCGGGGCGAGCGCCGCTTCTTGGTGCGCCGCCAGGGCGACCAGGAGCACGCGGTGCTGGTCACCGTGGATCCGGGCGGCGCTGAGCGGGTGCTGATCGACCCGCTGGGCATCGACCCCACCGGGCAGACCACGCTGGACGCCTGGCAACCGTCGATCGACGGCGAACGGCTGGCCTACCAGCTGTCCGCCGGAGGCACCGAAGAGTCCGTGCTGCGGGTGATGGAGGTCGACTCCCGGCAGGTGGTGGACGGCCCGATCGACCGGGCCAGGTACTCCCCGGTCGCCTGGTTGCCCGGCGCCAACGCGTACTACTACGTGCGCCGGCTGGCCCCCGGGCTCGTACCGGCCGGTGAGGACCAGTACCACCGACGGATATGGCTGCACCGGGTGGGCACCGATCCCGACCAGGACACCCTGGTGTTCGGTGCGGACCAGCCGATCACCACCTACTTCGGGGTCAGCGTGTCCCGCGACGGCCGGTGGCTGGTGATCGCCGCAGCGGAGGGCACGGCGCCACGCAACGACCTGTGGATCGCGGACCTGGGCGCATCAGACCTGGCCGCACCGGTGCTGCTCGAGGTACAGCGCGGGGTGGACGCGCAGACCGGCCTGGACGTCGGTCGGGACGGACGGGCGTACCTGCTCACCGACCGTGACGCCCCGCGGGGCCGGCTCGCGGTCACCGACCCGGCGGACCCTGGGCCCGAGGGGTGGACGGACCTGGTCGGGGAGGACCCCGAGGCCGTGATGGACGGGTACGCGATCCTCGACGGACCCGAGCTGGGCGAGGACCCGGTGCTCCTGGTCAGCTGGACGCGCCACGCGGTCAGCGAGATCAGCCTGCACGACCTGCGCACCGGTGTCCGACGGGGCACGGTGGCACTGCCCGGGCTCGGCTCGTTGACCGGGCTGACCGACCACCCGGAGGGCGGGTGCGAGGCG
>JAJYSQ010000429.1 GCA_021793495.1 Actinomycetes bacterium | reverse complement strand
TGTCACGCGGACACGATCATGTCCATCCGGCGGCGCACGCTCATCAGGTAGGCGGCGGCATCGTGCGGCACGGTCGCCCCCGGTGGGTAGATGTCGTACAGGTGCGGGTCGGCGACGTCGGGGCCGCCGAACAGCGCGCTCAGCGACTCCCCGACCACCCGCAGGCTGTTGTCGAGCAGGTCCGGCAGCTGGCGCACCCCGGCGGCCTCACGGGCTACCCCGGCCGGGACCAGCGAGTGCGCCGCGCCGGCCAACGCGGCCAGCCGGATGTCCAGGCCGACGACTGCCAGGGTGCGCAGGAAACGGTCGACGTACACCGCGACCGTGACCGGGCCGTCCTCGCGAGGGGCCAGCGGGACCGAGGGCTGGATGCTCACCGACAGCCCCACTGCGGACTCCAGCGCGAGCCGGACCGCCATCGGGCTGGGCAGCGTCACCGTCGGCACCGACACCACCTTCCTGTGCACGGCCGGTTCTCCTGCTGACAGCCGGCACCAGCGTCCCGCACCCGGCCCCGGCATCCCGCACCCGGCGAGCACCTCATCGGCACACCGGGGTGCGGGTTGAGGGCTCAGGAGCCCAGCAGTCGGATCTCGGGCACCCGGTCCAACCCCGCGTACGGCGCCACTCGGCGGGCGAACTCCGCCAGCCCGGCCAGCTGGCGCGGTCCCAGGGAGAAGTCCAGCGTGGTGAAGTACCGGGCCAGGTCCTCGGCGTCGAAGGACTCCCACCGGGCGGCCTGCTTGGCCACCTGCTCGACGTCGCCCAGCGCCAGGTCGCGGGAGGCGAGAAACGCACGGTGTACCTCGGCGACGGCCTCGGGCCGAGCGGCGAGGAAGTCGGCACGCACCGCCCACACGGCGAACACCATCGGCAGGCCGGTCCACTCCCGCCAGGCCTGCCCCAGGTCGGTCACGGTCAGGCCCAGCCGCGGGCCGTCGCGCAGCGCGGCGCGCAGCGCGACGTCGCCGATGACCACGGCGGCCTCGGCCTCGGCCATCATCGCCGCCAGGTCAGGTGGACAGGTGTGGTAGACGGGGTGCACCCCGATCCGCTCCTCGAGCAGCATCCGGGCCAGCAGCACGCTGGTACGGGAGGTGGAACCCAGCGCCACCCGGGCACCGTCCAGCTGGTTCAGCGGAACCTGGCTGACCAGGTTGACCGACAGGACTGGTCCGTCGCTGCCGACCGCGATGTCGGGCAGCACCACCAGCTCCCCGGCGTGACGCAGGTAGGCGACCAGCGAGATCGGACCGATGTCCAGGTCCCCGGCGACCAGGGCATCGTTGAGCCGGTCCGGGGTGTCCTTGGTGAGCTCGACGTCCAGCAGGGCGCCGGATCGGACCAACCCCCAGTAGACCGGTAGGCAGTTCAGGAACTGGATGTGGCCGACACGCGGTCGGGGTGCGACGTCGAGGGTGCTCACCCGGCGATTGTGCTCCGAACCCCGGACCGGCGCCGACCAGGGGGCGGTTCGAGCCTGGCCCCCGCTGCTCAGGTCTCGGGGGGCGACACGGGTGTGACCGAACCCGTCCCGGCGTCCAGCGCCTCGTCCTCGACCCGGTTGGCCGCCTCGATCCGCGAGGAGATTCTCGCCCCGGCACCAGCGACCCGGTGGGACAGCGACTGGGCCACCTGGTCGCGCTGACGGTTCAGCAGCACGTACGCCAGCAGGCCGCTGACCACGACCGCGACCATGAGCAGCAGGATGCCGCGCATCCCGACCAGGTAGAGCACCCCGGTCACGGCGAAGAAGATGACCAGGCGAGCCAGGCTGTACGCCAGCACCACCGATCGGTACCAGGGCCGGCGGGCCGGCCGACCAGGGTCGGTCATGCCCAGACGGCCTGCGGCGTCTGCCGGCGGTCCGGGTCGGGGCCGTCGAAGACCCGGAGCGTCTCGTACCGGGTGTTGCGCTCGACCGGGGTGAACCCGGCGTCGCGGATCAGCTCCAGCAGGTCCTCGCGGGACAGCTTGTCCGGCGTGCCGAAGCCGTCCGCGTCGTGGGTGATCTTGTACTCGACGACGGAGCCGTCCAGGTCGTCGGCCCCGTGGGACAAGGCCAGGGACGCGGTGGCCAATCCGTGCATCACCCAGAAGCACTTCAGGTGGTCGATGTTGTCCAGCAGCAGCCGGGAGACGGCGAAGGTCTTCAACGCCTCGGCGCCGGTCGCCATCGTTGTCCTGTCCTGCAGCCGGTTGCGCAGGTCGTGCACCGCGTCGTGCTGGTAGCGCAGCGGGATGAACGTGGTGAACCCCCCGGTCTCGTCCTGGAGCTCCCGCAGCCGCAGCACGTGGTCGACCCGGTGGCGGGGGGACTCGATGTGGCCGTACAGCATGGTGGACGGGGTGCGCAGCCCCTTGGCGTGCGCCAGCCGGTGGATCCGCGACCAGTCCTCCCAGTGCGTGTCGTGGTCGACGATCTGCTGGCGGATCTCCCAGTCGAAGATCTCCGCGCCACCACCGGTCAGTGACTCCAGGCCGGCGTCGATCAGCTCGTCGAGCACCTCGTCCGCGGTCAGCCCGGAGATCCGCTCGAACCAGTGCACCTCGGTGGCGGTGAACGCCTTCAGCGCCACACCGGGCAGCGCCGCCTTGAGCTCGCGCAGCACCCGCGGGTAGTACCGCCACGGCAGGG
>JAJYSQ010000428.1 GCA_021793495.1 Actinomycetes bacterium | reverse complement strand
AACCCCACCTATGACGGTGCCCGAGACCCGGTACCTCGACCGCCCCGACGGACGGATCGCCCACGACGACCGCGGGATCGGACGTGCTGGTTGCGGTCGAGCACCTCGGGGCCACGCGCGCCGCGCTGGTGGGCAGCTCGATAGGGGCGGCGGCGGTCACCTGGGCGGCCGCCGAGGGACCAGGCCCGGGGGCCGGGCTCGTCCTGCTCGGCCCGTTCGTCCGCCAGGTGCCCATCGGGCGTGCCGCGCGCCGTACGCTGCGCGCCGCCCTGCACGGGTTCGTGACCCTCGAGGCGGCCGGTGGCTTCGCCCTGGCTGCGGACGTGGGCACCAGCTTCGATCGGATGGTCGTCGCCCTGGCCAGCACGCTGGAGCGTTGGGTGGTCAGCCCGTCGGTGGATCCGTCAGGTCCAGCACCCTCCCGGGACCCAGCCGGAACCGGGTACCCCGGCCGAGGATCCACCCCGCCCCTCGACCCTCGACGGTGAACCGGTCCGGCCCGCCGACCAGCGCGGTGTCCTCCTCGATCCCCACCAGCAGCGTCCCGGTAGGCGGGCGCAGGGCCGTGCCGGCTGTCAGGTCGGCGATCCGATCCGGGAGGAACCGGCCCATCCGGCCGAAGTGCGGGATCACCCGCAGCCGGCTGACCACCCCCAGGCCGGTGCCGTCGGCCGGGGTCGCTCCGCGCGGGTGCCGGAGGTCGGGCACCCAGCCTGCCAATGCCATCGCACCGGCGCTGCACCCGGCCAGCGCCGCGCCCTGCTCCCAGGCCGCCAGGACCGCCGCCCAGACCAGGGTGTCCCGCAGGGTCGCGGCCAGGTACCTCGGGTCTCCCCCGGACAGGTACACCAGGCCGGCCCCGGCCACCTGGTCGGCGATCTGGGGATCCTCGGCATCCTGGCGGTCTCGTACCACCAGGGGGACGCCGGTCACGCCGAGGCGCTCGGCCTGCTCGAGGCCCAGACGCACCCAGTAGGCCAACCGATCGGGGCCCTCCGGCGCCGCGGCCGTCGGGATCTGCACGTACCGCCCCGGCCGTCCGGTGATCAGCCCCCGCTCCACCTCGAGCATCTCGGGCAGGTACTCCCCCGAGCCGGCCAGGGCAACGGGTCCACGCATCTGGCCACCGTAGGGCTCACAGCATCTGGCTCAGCGCAACCACGCCGACGACCAGCACGAGGGCTCGCAGCACCCGGGCCGGCAGCCGACGGCCGACCCTGGCCCCGAGCAGCCCGCCGATGGTCGACCCGGCGGCCACCAGGCCGGCAGCCTGCCAGTCCACCGAGGCGACCACGACGAACAGTGCGGCCGCGGTCAGGTTGACCACCGCCGCCAGCAGGTTCTTCGCCGCGTTGACCCGTTGCAGGTCCTCGTCGTACAGGATCCCGAGGATCGCGATGAGCAGCACGCCTTGCGCCGCGCCGAAGTACCCGCCGTACACCCCGGAGCCGAGCACGGCGGCGGCCAGGCCGGTCGGATGGTGCGGTACGGCCAGCGGACCAGCCTCGGGCGCGGTCAGGGCGGCCTGACGCCGATCCGCCAGCCACCGGTTGACCCGCGGCCCGATGAGCACCAGGACGCAGGCCAGGCCGATGAGCACGGGCACGATCGTGCGGAACGCCGCGACCGGGAGCACCAGCAGCGCCAGCCCACCGAGCAGGCCGCCGGCGGTCGAGGCGAGCACCGGCCCGACCAACCGTCGGCCCTGGCCGGCCAGGCCGGCTCGGTACCCCCAGGTGCCGGCGAGGCTGCCGGGGAAGATCCCGACGGTGTTCGACACGTTCGCGGTGACCGGCGGCAGGCCGAGCGCCAGCAGCGTCGGAAAGGTGATGAGCGTGCCCGAGCCGACGACCGTGTTGATGGTGCCCGCCGCCACCCCCGCACCGAGCACAGCCAGGGCACCCAGAGGGCTCAGCACGGCGCCGGCTCACCCATCTGGCCGAGGGTACCCGGTGGGCACATCAAGTCGACGGTCCCGAGCGCCGACAGGGTCCACGTGCGACGGGTACGGGTAGCGGTGCGCCGCCCGGGACCGCGCCCCCGGGCGGTGACCCTGGCCCTGGCCCTGGCCCTGACGCTGGGGCTGGGGCTGGTGCCGCTCTCGGCACACGCCCAGACCTCCGACCAGCTGGCGTCCGAGGCCACGGCGGTCGCTGCCCGGATCTCCGCGCAGCAGCCCGCGGTGCTGGCCGCGTTGCGCGCCTATCAGCACACCTTGGGCGCGCTGGCCCGCGGGGTGTCGCTGTCCGTGGAAGCCCAGCAGTGGGCCGCCCAGGCCGCCACCGCGCTGGGCACCGCCCGGAGCCGGGTCGACGCCGAGGCCCAGGCGATCTACATGGCGGGAGGGATGCCGGCGCTGTACGCCACCGTGCTGTCCGCTCGGAGCCCGGGCGATGCGCTGGCCCGCGTCGGGTACGTGCAGAGCGTGCTCCGCTCGCAGACCCCGGACCTGACCGGGCTGGAGCAGACGGTCGCCGCCCGCGAGGCGCAGGCCGCGGACCTTGCGGCGGGGGCGAGCACCACGGTCACCACGGTGGACCAGGTGCAGACCCGGTACGCGGCACTGCTGGCGCTGCTCGCACAGGAGCAGTCGCTCCTGGCCTCGCTGTCTGCGCAGGCAGCGACGTTGCGCGCCGCCGAGGTCGCCG
>JAJYSQ010000427.1 GCA_021793495.1 Actinomycetes bacterium | reverse complement strand
AGCGCCGGCAGCTGAGGGGCCGAGCCGACACAGAAGATGTCGGTGAGCTGGTCGCCGGCGACGGCGGTGGGGAACCGGTCGGAGTAGTCCGACGGGTTGTACAGGCTGATGTCCAGCTCCGAACCGATCCTGGTGTTCAGCTCCTGCCAGAACGCGTTCTCCGAAAGGCGCGGCGGGATCGGTGTGTTGGTCAGCCCCATCGTGGTGATCTTCTGGCCGTCGCCGGGCGGCTCGGCGATCCCCTGGACCGGGTCGGCGGGGTAGGCGAAGAAGGTGTTGGCGACACCGTCCGCCGCCGGGATGTCCGGTTCGACGCCCTGATAGGGCAGATAGCTGGGAAGCACGCCGGTCTGCGCCGCCTGGTCGGTGGGGCCGGTGGCTCCGCGGCCCTCGTTGCTGCACCCGGTCAGGGCGAGACCGCCGAGCGCACCGGTAGCCAGGCCCGCGGTCAGCAGGCTGCGCCGAGAGATGGACGTGGTCATCAGACTTCCTCCTCGAAGTTGCCTCTGGCGGTCGCCAGAGGGTCGGGAACTGCCCCCGTCAGCACGGGGTCATGGGTGTTCTCCTGCCAGTGCCGCAGGTCAGCCGCCAGCTCGGCGACCAGGCTCGCCAGGTCGGGATCCTCGGCGAGGTTGTCGCGTTCGAGCGGGTCGGCGCTGAGGTCGTAGAGCTCCTCGGTGGCTCGGTGGCGCCAGTGGTCGGAGCCGAAGCCGCGGGTGGTCTCGGCGGCGAGGACGTCACCGGGGATCATCAGCCGCGGCCGCTCCTCGAAGCTGCGGATGTACTTGTACCTCTCGGTGCGCACCGCCCGGGTCGGGTCGTAGTGGTCATGAAAGGTCTTCTCCGCGTACAGCCGGTCGCGCCGGGGTGGTGGCCCGCCCCGCAGGTAGTCGGCCAGGCTGAGGCCGTCCAGACCCGGTGGCGCGGTCCCGCCGGCCAGGTCGAGAACAGTGGGCAGCAGGTCCAGGTGGCTGGCCAGGTGGGGCACCGCTCCGCGGTCTCGGCCCTGCCAGCGGTGTGGCGGACGGGCGATCAGCGCCACCTCGATGCCCGGGTCGTACAGGGACCCCTTGGCACCCGGGAAGGCGATGCCGTGATCGCTGGTGAACAGTACCCAGGTGTCCTCGGCCAGCCCGGTCTCCTCCAGTGTGGCAAGGATCGCGCCGAGCGCGTGATCAGCGGCCCGGATCGACCCGTAGAAGGCGGCCAGGTCCTGGCGGGTGAAGTCGTTGTCCGGGAGGTGCGGCGGCACGTGCACGCCGGCCGGGTCCGCCGGCTGGTACCGGTCGGAGTAGGGGCGGTGGGTCTCGAAGAACCCGATCGAGGCGTAGAACGGCCGGTGTGGCCCGTCTCCGGTGCGCTGCTCGGCGGCGCGCTCGTGCAGCCACCCGCGGGCGGCCTCGGCCACCGGTCCGCACGAGCCGCCCACATCGGTGGCCAGGCGCTCGCTGTAGCCGAGAGTGGCCGCGTCCCGGCTCTCGTGCTGTACCCCGATCAGTGCGGTGCGGTAGCCGAGGGCGCCCAGATGAGTCGGCAGGGTCGGCTGCTGGGGCAGGGTCCAGCCGCGGTTGACCAGCCCCATCAGCCCGTTGCGGTGCGGATACAGCGAGGTGAGCAGCGACCCACGCGCCGGTGAGCACTGCGGTGCGGTGCAGAACGCGTTGTCGAACCGGAAGCCGTCCCGGGCGAGAGCGTCGACGTGCGGGCTCGGCGCGCCCGTGGCGCCGTAGCAGCCCAGGTGCTTGCCGACGTCGTGCCAGTGCAGCAGCAGCACGTTCGGCTGGGTCGGCCTCATCTGGATGCCTCCAGTGCGGCCTGGTACTCGTCGCGGATCTCGTCGCCACCGTCCTTCTTCCACGTCGCCACCGCCTCGTCCCAGGCGGAGACCGGCTGGCGGCCCTGGATGATGTCGTTCTCCACGTCCCCCAGGGCACCGTTGATCTGACCGCCGTGACGCGAGTCGGCCTCGGAGTACAGACCTGTGGTGGGGTCTGCCAGAGCGGAGGACACGATCGCCGTCTGGGCGTCGTACTGGTCCTGGGTGACGTCCGGGAGGCCGGGCTGGTAGATGGGCCACGGCGCGTCGGTGAGGTACAGCAGCCCGAGCTGCAGCTCGCTGCGCCCCTGGTCGGTGAGGATGGGATCGGTACCGTCCAGCACGTGCTGGACCCCTCGTGTGCCGTACTTGCGGAACAGGTACTCAGCCGTCCCGAACGGCGTAGCCATCCAGTTCATCACCTGCAGCAACGTCCGCACGCGGTCCGCGGCGTTCTTGTTCAACGCGGTGATCGAGTTCGTCGGGTTACCCAACCATGCCGACGCAGCGCCACCACCCTGCGCCTGCGGCGGGCCGTATGCCGTCACGGAGAAGTCGTCCCGACCGCCGGAGCGCAGCTCGTAGTAGCCGGTCCAGGCGCTGAACGTTCCCGTGGTGAAGAAGGTCGTGCCGTTGGCGAGCCAGATCTGGTAGTTCTGGAACTGGGTGGAGAAGGTGTCCGGGTTGGTGTACCCGGCTTCGACCAGGCGACGGCAACCCTCGAGGGCCTCCTTCTGGCCAGGGTGCTCGTAGGCGCTGACCAGGGTGCCGTCCTCCTGCAGCTCCCACCCGTTCGGCACGCCGTACATCTGCCGCACATAGTCGGTGGGCACCCGCGAGAGCGCCCACACGTT
>JAJYSQ010000426.1 GCA_021793495.1 Actinomycetes bacterium | reverse complement strand
GGGATCTCGGGCTGAACCACCCGGCCGCGAGCAGCCGGGACATCGACTACCTGCTCGAGCACGTCAACCGGGTGCTGGTCGCCAAGCTGACCCGCGAGGACGTCGAGGGCGTGTACGCGGGCCTGCGCCCGCTGCTGGCCGGGGAGTCCGAGGAGACCAGCAGGCTCTCGCGCGAGCACCTGGTCGGCCACCCGGTCCCGGGGCTCGTGGTCGTGGCTGGCGGCAAGTACACCACGTACCGCGTGATGGCCCGCGACGCGGTGGACGAGGCGGTGCGGGGCATGGACGACCACGTGCCCGGCTCCTGCACCGAGCGCGTGCCGCTGGTGGGTGCCGAGGGGTACCCGGCGGCGTGGAACCAGCGGCACGCCCTGGCCAGCCGGTACGGGCTGCACGTTGCCCGGATCGAGCACCTGCTCGGCCGGTACGGCACCCTCGCCCACGAGGTCCTCGAGCTCATCGAGGAGGACCGTTCGCTGGGCGAGCCGTTGGTCGGTGCCGACGACTACCTGCGGGCCGAGGTGGTGTACGCCGTGACGCACGAGGGTGCCCGGCACCTCGACGACGTGCTGGCTCGACGCACCCGCATCTCCATCGAGACCTGGGACCGCGGGGTGGCGTGCGCCACCGAGGCAGCCGGTCTGATGGCCGGCGCGATGGGCTGGGACGAGGAGCAGGTCGCCAACGAGGTCCAGCACTACCAGCTGCGCGTCCAGGCTGAACGCGAGTCCCAGGAGCAGCCGGACGACGCCACCGCGGACGCGGCTCGCCTCGGCGCGCCGGAGATCGTTCCGTTGCGCTGATCCGTTGCGCTGTTCCGTTGCGCTGATCGGCGATCCGCGTGACCGTCGCGCCGTGCTGCGTCGTGGCGGGCTCACCGAGGACCGCGACCCGGGACGTCTGACCCGCCGACAGGGGACGTTTGCCCGGTCCGGCCGGACCGATCGGGGTCGACTCTCGAAGTGTTGGGTCGACGGGGTAGTGCAACGAAGGAGGCCAGTGATGCGTCGGAGAGTGTTCGACATGATGGTGAGCGCGGCCGGGCTGCTGATGGCGGTGGTGCTGTTGGTCGCCGGGGGACTGCTGACCTGGGCCAGCGTGTACATCGGCGACCAGGTGCACAGCCAGCTGGCGGCCCAGCAGATCTTCTTCCCCCCGGCCGGCAGCTCGGCGACCGCGGGCCCTGAGTTCGCCCAGATGCGTCAGTACGCGGGTCAGCAGCTGACCACCGGGGCGCAGGCGAAGGTGTACGCCGACGACTTCATCGCCGTCCACGTCCGGGAGGCGTCCGGCGGCAAGACCTACGCGCAGCTCTCCTCGGCCGCGCAGGCCGATCGGAGCAACACGAAGCTCGCGGCGCTGGTGAACACCGTGTTCAAGGGCGAGACGCTGCGTGGGCTGCTGCTCAACGCGTACGCGTTCGGCACGATGGGCATGATCGCGGGGATCGCGGCGATCGCGGCGTACGTGGCCGGAGCACTGATGCTGCTGCTCGGCATCCTCGGGCTGGTCCACGCGCGGCGTACCGACCCGCAGGTCGAGCTGGGTGAGCCTGGCGTCCTTGCGCACGCGGGGATCGGTGCGAAGGCCTGACCCGGATCATCCGTCCGCATGCCCGTGCCCCCACCGCCTCGAGCGGCGAGGGCACGGGCATGCCACACCCCGATCGCCGAGGTCCACCGGGTAGCCTAAAGTGCGCACCGTGCGCGTGAGCATCGGTCCGGGTTACGCGGCCGGCCTGCCGATGGCCCGACCGACCCGGTGGCGCCAGCGATGATCGTCGTGCACGGCTGGTGGCCCGTCGACGGTGGTCACCTGGTGCTCTGGGCCGAGGACTCCACCGCTGCACCAGAGCCGCCCCGACGTCCCGGAAGACGACCACGGGTGCTCGACCACCCGTTCACCCTCCCCGCCGAGGACCTGGCCAAGCGGCTGGACCTGCCTTCCCGCGGTCCGGGATCCGGACAGACCGGTACGGCCGTCTTGATCTTGCCGACCCGTGGGCGGGGACCGATGGCCTCCCCGGAGCTGGTCCGTACGGACCGGGTCGGCGAGGAGCCCGTGCCGATCCGCTCCGGTCCGTCGACCCCACCGGTGGTCACCGCAGCGGCCTGGCGGGTCCCGACGGTGTCCGCCGATGCCGATACCGCGCTGGTGCTGCTGCGTAGCGTCTTCGGGGAGGCGTCCGCGCCGGGGCCGACGGACCTCGGTTCCCCCGAGGACGAGACCGATCTGCTGCTGCCCGGGGCAGAGCTGCGCTACCTGCGAGCCCTCGCCGCGTTCGCCGCCGACCTGACCTCCCGCGGCCGGGTCCTGCCGACCGTCCGGCCCGCCGGGACGGGTCGTGGGAGCGCGACGTGGCGCCCGGTGGTCAGCGGGGCCGACGCGGCGTGGCTGCGGACCGCGGCGACCGCGATGCCCGTCTGTCTGGCCGCGACCGGCGCCGACCCGGTCGCGCCCACCGCGCTGGTGGCCGCGGCGGTCGACGCGATGGTCGACGCCTCGGTCCGCGTGGCGCTCGGCGCGGGACCGCGCCGACGCGGTCCCGCGCGGTCCTGGCGAGACGCGTTGGTCGGCACCGACCGGTCCTTCCCAGCACCCGGTGACCAGGTGCTCGAGCTCCAGCAGGAACTGGCCCAGTGGGAGCAGGAGGCGGTCCGTGCCGGTGCGGTCC
>JAJYSQ010000425.1 GCA_021793495.1 Actinomycetes bacterium | reverse complement strand
CATGGTCCTTCCTGCTGCGGTGTCGCCTGCTGTGGTGCTGCTGTGGTGCCGGACGGCCGAGATGCCGGAACGGACCCGCTGCGGAACCGACGAGCCCGGGATCCTCAGGTGCGATCCGTCGGGCTCATGCGATCCGTCGGGCTCGCCGGAGCGTGACCGGCGGGCACCAGTGCCGAGCCGGCCAGGGGAGTGAGCCCTTCGGCCTGGGTGAGCAGCTCCCCGGCCCGTCGGGTCGCGGCCGGGCGCGCCATCACCCATCCGATCCCCAGCACGATCCAGGCGATCGCAACCGTCGGGCCCCACCAGGCCACCCCGGTCGGCAGCGGCCAGATGTTGCGGAACAACGTGTACCCCAGTACCAGCAAGCCCGCGATGGGGATCACCACCTGCCAGGCCCCGGCGACCCGCTCGCCGGAGAAGAACACCAGACGCATCATGCCGATCGTGGCCAGCACGTAGACCACGAGCAGGATCAGGGTGCCGATCGTACCGGACTGCAGGAACAAGGTGAACGGGTCGCCCCGCAGCACGAACCAGGTGAACGCGATGATCGCGTACATCGCCAGCACGACCCCGGCCGCGGCCCGTGTCGGGGTCCCGCGGGTCGCCGAGACGTGGTCGAAGAACCGCAGGCTGACCCCGTCGCGGCCCAGCGCGTAGATCAGCCTCGAGGCACCGACCGCGCTGGCCAGCGCACACCCGAAGGCGCTGATCATCGCCCCGGCGGTGATCACGGTGCCGACCCAGCTGGCCACGTACGAGCTGCCCAGGTCGCCCATGAGCGACTGCGAGTTGACGAAGGCCGCCACTCCCTTCGCGCTGGTGCCGAACCCCATCGACTCCACCGCGGTCACCACGACGAAGTACACCCCGCCGAAGATCGCCACGCCCAGGATCGCCCGGGGGATGTCCCGTCGCGGGTGCTTCGCCTCCTCGCCGAGGGTGGCGGCCGCCTCGAACCCGGCGAAGGACAGGAACCCGAAGACGACGCCGAGAAACACCGCCGAGGCCCCCGTCCCCTTCGGCACCGAGAAGACCGACCAGTCCACGCCGAGCCCACCGGGAGCGGTGTGCGAGGCGAGCTTGACGAACACCACCACGGTGACGACGAGGATGAGGGTCACCGTGACCGCTTCGACCACCAGCAGGGTCCGGGTGCCGCCTCGGGCCGGGGTCACCGCCAGGACCCAGACCAGCACCAGGCCTGCGGCGGCGAGGGCGAATCCCGACCAGGTCGGTGGGTGGTGCCACACCCCGATGGCGTTCAGGAAGTCCGCGGCGAACCGGCCGCCAGCGACCGAGGTGACCACCCCGTAGAAGATGTACGTCCCAGCCAGGGACCACCCCGACACGACGCCGCTGCGCGGGCCCAGGGTGGCCCCGACGAATCCGTACACCGAGCCAGAGTGGTGGAACCGCCGGCTGAGCTGCACGAACGTGTAGGCGACCAGCAGGACCCCGACGGTGGCCAGGGCGAAGGCCAGCGGTACGGCTCGCCCGATGGTCGACGCGGTCCCCTGAGGGTTGATGTTCGCCGCCATCGACGGCGCCATCAGCGCCAGCGAGATGCCGATGGCCTCCCAGATGTTCAGTTCGCGCCGCAGGTGTGCGGGCTGTGTCGCCGGTTCGGTGTCCATCGGATCTCTCCTGAACGTGAGCGGTCGGGTGGGGGGAGGAAGCGGGGCGGGCAGTACCGCCTCAGAGGCCGAACAGCTGAGACGATCCCGCGAGGGGATCGACCAGCAGCAGGTGACGGTCGGGCAGCACCTCGCCGGACGCATGTCGAACTCCGGTCGACCAGGCCATGGTCGTGGCGTGCTCGCGGGCGTAGCGCAGGTCGTAGTAGTCGGTCGGCAGGTCGCCGGCCCGGTAGCGAGGCTGTGTCGCAGCCAGCACCCCGAGGGTGGAGCCCGTGATCCACATGGCGTTCAGCGACGGCCACGCCGCGCCGGACAGGGCGTCCACCACCCGGGCGAAGGCCTCCGGCAACGAGCCGGTACGCCGCACCGCGGAGAGCACCGCCAGGAAGTACCGCTCGCTGTCGGTGTCCCCCTCGAGCGTCTGCGCGAGATCAGGATCGATGAGCTCGTCGAGGACCGGTCCCCGGGGGATCGACCCGTTGTGGATGAACGCGACCCCGTCCCGGACGAACGGATGGGTGTTCACCGAGCAGGTCGACAGGCCGTCGGTGGCCCATCGCAGGTGCAGCAGCCCGAGACGCCCGACGCCCTGGTGCACGGCCGAGTCGAACTGCGCGCTGGTGTGCGCCGGCACCTCCTCTCGGATCGAGTGGATCTCCGCGCCGTCGGACCAGGCCGCCCCCCAGCCATCGGCGTGCAGGTGGGACAGGCCCCGCAGCCGGGCGGTGTCGGCGCCGAGCAGGTCGCCCGCCGCCGTCGGGTCCGGCGCAGCCCAACCGAAGAGCCGGCACATGAACCTGGCCTCCCCTCTGGTGCCCGTCTGGTGTGCGGGCACCTCCTCGTGCTGGTCGTGGCCCCCGGTGGGGGTCGCTGATGGGTCGCAGCCGTCAGTACACGGCGAACGTCGCTGCCCGTACGGCAGGAGCACCCAGCTGCTCGCACCGGGCGAACTCGGCACGTCGGACCGCAAGCACGCACCGGCCGAGAAGCTCACCCAACCCGTCCATCAGCACCGGGTCGCCGGCCAGGGCGTCC
>JAJYSQ010000424.1 GCA_021793495.1 Actinomycetes bacterium | reverse complement strand
GGCCGTCATCGACGCACGGCGGGAGCTGGCCTCGGCCCTGTACTGAGAAGCGCTCTCAGCGTGCGGTGAGGATCGCGATCACCAGCACGACGGAGATCACCAGGAGGATCATCGCCACCGCCACCAGCGGGCCGCGACCGGTGCCGCCGGGGACGATGCGGCGCTGGAAGAACAGCGCGAGCAGCGAGGCGACCGCGACCACGATCCCGGCGATGAGCAGGCCCGTCACGCGCTGCCCACCTCCGGGGTGAGCCACAGGGCCCCGAGCGGGGGTACCCGGAGGCGGACGGAGGCGGGCCGGCCGTTCCAGGACAGCTCCTCGGCCTCGACCCGGCCCAGGTTGCCGACCCCGGAGCCGCCGTACTCGTGGGCGTCGGTGTTGAGCAGCTCGGTCCACGCACCGGCGTGGGGGAGCCCCACCCGGTAGTTCTCGTGCGGGACACCGGCGAAGTTGATGACGCACACGACGTCGCGCCCGGCCCCGGAGGGGTCGCGGCGCAGGAAGCTGATGACGTTGTGGTCGCCGTCGCCCGCCTCGAGCCACTGGAAGCCGGCGGGGGAGAAGTCGTCGGCGTGCAGGGCGGAGTGGTCGCGGTAGAGGTCGTTGAGCCGGCGCACGAGGTCGGCGATGCCGGCGTGCGCGGGGTTGTCCAGCAGGTGCCAGTCCAGCCCGTTCGCCTCGGACCACTCCTCCTCCTGAGCGAACTCGCCGCCCATGAACAGCAGCTGCTTGCCCGGGTGGGACCACTGGTAGGCCAGCAGGGCACGGACGTTGGCCAGCTGCTGCCACCGGTCGCCGGGCATCTTGCGCACCAGCGAGCCCTTGCCGTGCACCACCTCGTCGTGGCTCAGGGGCAGCACGAACTGCTCGGAGAAGGCGTACACGAGCGAGAAGGTCAGCTCCCCGTGGTGGTAGCGCCGGTTGATCGGCTCCTCCGCCAGGTAGCGCAGGGTGTCGTTCATCCAGCCCATGTTCCACTTGAGGCCGAACCCGAGGCCGCCGTGGCTGGTCGGGGCGCTGACCCCCGGCCAGGCGGTGGACTCCTCGGCGATCATCACGATGCCCGGGTTGCGTCGGTAGGCGGTGGCGTTGGTCTCCTGCAGGAAGCTGATGGCGTCCAGGTTCTCCCGGCCGCCGCGGTCGTTGGGGCGCCACTGGCCGGGCTGGCGCGAGTAGTCGAGGTAGAGCATCGAGGCCACCGCATCCACCCGCAGGCCGTCGATGTGGAACTCCTCCAGCCAGTACAGGGCGTTGGCCACGAGGAAGTTGCGCACCTCGCGCCGCCCGTAGTTGAAGACGAACGTGCCCCAGTCGGGGTGCTCGCCGCGCAGCGGGTCCGGGTCCTCGTACAACGCGGTGCCGTCGAACCGTGCCAGCGCCCAGGAGTCCTTGGGGAAGTGGGCCGGGACCCAGTCCATGATCACGCCGATACCGGCCTGGTGGAAGGCGTCGACCAGGTGGCGGAAGTCGTCGGGGCTGCCCATCCGGGAGGTGGGGGCGTAGTAGGAGGTCACCTGGTACCCCCACGACCCGCCGAAGGGGTGCTCGGCCACCGGCATGAACTCCACGTGGGTGAAGCCCAGGCCGGCGACGTAGTCGACCAGGTCGGTGGCCAGGTCCCGGTAGCTGAGCCCGGGCCGCCAGGACGCCAGGTGCACCTCGTAGACGCTCATCGGGCCGCCGTGCGGGTCGCGCTGTGCGCGGCGGGCCAGCCAGTCGGCGTCCTGCCACTCGTACGTCGACTCGGTCACCACCGAGGCGGTGGCCGGCGGGTGCTCGGCGGCGCGGGCCATCGGGTCGGCCTTCTCGTGCCAGCTGCCGTCGCGGTGCTGGATCTCGAACTTGTACCGGGCCCCGGCTTCGACGCCGGGCAGGAACACCTCCCACACACCGCTGGCACCCAGTGAGCGCATGCTCGCCGTGCGGCCGTCCCACGCGTTGAAGTCACCCTTGACGCGGACCGCCCGCGCGTTGGGCGCCCACACCGCGAAGGAGGTGCCGGTGACCTCACCGAGGTCCGAGGGGTAGCGGCGCACGTGGGCGCCCAGCGCCTTCCAGAGCTCCTCGTGGCGGCCCTCGGCGATGAGGTGCTGGTCCAGCTCGCCCAGGGCGGGCAGGAAGCGGTAGGGGTCGTCGGTCCGGTGGGTCTCGGTGCCGTAGCGGACGTCGATGCGGTAGTCGGGGACCTGGTGGCCGGGCAGCGTGGTCACCCACACGCCCTCGTACTCGTGGTCGAAGGACTGCCGGCCGGTGGCGGTGACGAGGACGACCTCATCGGCCAGCGGCCGCAGCGTGCGGATCGTCACGCCGTGCTCGCCCACGTGCCCGCCGAGCACGTCGTGCGGCTGGTGGTGGGTGCCGGTCGCCACGGCGTGGAGTACCGAGTGGTCGACCGGCGTGGGCCGCGGCTCTGGGCTCGCTGACGTGCTCGCCTCCGTGGGGCCATGCGGGTCGAAGTTCGTCATGTCCCTACTCTGGCATCAGCGGCGGCCGTACGCCCGGGAAAGCCGGCACGACCTGGGCGGCCCTCACGCCAGCAGCCGGGCCAGCGCGTCGAGCGGGATCTGGCGCCAGGCGGGACGGTGGCGGGTCTCGTAGACGGCCTCGTACAAGGCCTTGTCGATCTCCAGGGCGGCGAGCAGCTCGGCCTGCTCGCGCGGGTCGGTGCCTGCCTCGCGGCCGTAGCC
>JAJYSQ010000423.1 GCA_021793495.1 Actinomycetes bacterium | reverse complement strand
TCCAGCGGCACCCGCGTGTCCGTCAGGCGCACCGGTGTGATCGGGACGAAGAGACCACCGGTACCCCCCGAGCTACTGGTGTAGTAGCCGTCCACGTCGACGTCCACGTTCACCGTGCCGGCGTGGTTGTAGAGCGCGATCTGTCCCGCAGACCCGGCCCCAACGGTCACTCGGTTGGCAATCGTCTGGCCGGCCCCGAAGTTCAGGTTGGACGCGGTCGGTTGGGGCGCCCCCGCCGGGAATACGGTCAGGAAGCTCGGCGCCGTGCCGTTGGCTGCCGTCACGTTGACAACGACCGCGCTCGCGCTCGCGGGCACCCCGTCAGCGGCGCCGGTCCCGGCGACGGTCACGGTCTTGGTCTGGCCCGCTCCGATCGCCGCGCCGGTTTGAAGATTGCCGAACACCCGGGTGGGGGAGAGGGAGTTGTACAGACCGCTGTTGTTGGCGGCTGCCGTGCTCAGGTAGTAGCCCTCGGCGTCGACAATGACATTGGTGCTTCCGGTGTGGTTGTAGATCGCGATTCCGCCGCTGGCACTGAGCGGTACCGTGACCAGATTGGGGACGGTCGCGCCGGCCACGAAGTCAAGGTTCGAGACCACCGGCAGGCTGGTCCCACTCGGGAACAGCGTCAGGAAGCCTGAAGCCGTCGGGTCCACCGCGGTCACGTTGAGCACCGCGGCGGCGGCGCCTGTGGGGATGTCGCCCGATGCGGTACCGGTCACCTGGACGTTGAGGGTCTGCCCCGCTCCCAGTGTCTGGCCGGCCGCCTGGTAACCCGAGTTGGGCCGCGTGTCCGCGACTCGGTACGGAGTCACCGGTACGAAGGAGCCCCCCGTGGGACTGGACGACGCGAATGACTGCACCTGGGCGCTCACCGATCCCACGGCCACAAAGCTGGCGCCCACCAGCAATCCCAGGACTGGAAGGACCCCGACGAGCGTGCGAGGGAGGCGCTCCCCCCTGCCCGTGAGCCGCCCCGCGTTTCGTACCTTGGCGAACATATTCACTTTTCCTCTGCCTCCTGCACCCACCGGTTGGCGGGGCCTTGCGATCGCTGGTTCCCATCCGGCTGAGCACGTGCGACGGGGCATGTGTTCCGTACCTGGTTGTCAGGGAACGTTCAGTGTGCCCCCGTCCGGGGCCGCCGCCACCCCCTGTGATCAGCTTGCGACATCCCCGACTCTGCCGGGGGTGGCCTGGGTGCTGCCCGACCACGCATGCCGGCGATCGAGCCGAAGGTGGCGGCCGGTCCGGAGTGGGGACCGTCGGCCGAACCTCCCTGCACCGCGCTCCGCCTCTACGCTCACCCACTCGGCCAGGCGCGGGCCAGAGGTCAGGGTGTCAGCCGAGCTCCGGCCCAGCCTGACCCGGGCCCAGATCGACAGCCGCCGGCGGCACCGTATCGAGGTCTTCCCCGTACCCGTAGGCATCGTCGCTCAGCTTGATATAGCTGGCGCCTCCTGACTCGCTTACTTCCCCAAACTTCCGCTTAGGGTGGAACCCCCTCCCGCTGCCCCAGACATCGAGGCCAGGTGACACGGCCGAGTGGACTTCAAGGCACAGTGATGCGGTAAGACGTCGACAGCTACCTCAAAGCTGCCGATCGTAGCCACAGCGACCAGCGCTCCACGCTCGTGATGGTCAAGACCGTGTCCAGCCACGGGTCGCCAGCAAGGGCGGCGCGCGCTGCGGCCTCGTCGTCGGCAGCTACGACAAGGAGTGCGCCTCCGGCATCCACATCGTCTCCGACTGGCCCGCCGAGCAGGATCGTGCCTCGGTCGACGAGCGTGTCCATGAACGCAGCGTGTTCGGCAAAGCCGGGCTGCAATCGACGGGGAAGGTCTTGCTCCCAGGCGGGACCGTGGTTCTCACCGACGAGGAAGTACGCCATTGCATGAGAATACCGCCGAGCGGGCGTCACGCAGCAGGGCCGCGGTCCGCTGGGCGAGCACGGCGCCAGCAGGGGCGTCGCTGGCAGGGGCACCGCGCGGGAAGGTAGCCGTGTCGGCCGGTGGTGGGGCTTCCGGAGCGGAGCGGAGCCAGCCCGCAAGGGGCTGGGTTCCAAGAGGGTCGATGAGCCGCGTTGTCTGCCCGGGCTCGCAGGCGCCGATCAGGACCCAGGCCAAGCCCGGCGCGCATCAGCGCCGGGCGGTGGATGGCAGGCGGGGCTGCTCCATGTAGCTCTGGGAGATGCTCTCGGTGTCGTCGCAGGGGGCATCGGCGATCAGCCGACCCAGGCTGGCTTCGGTCCGAGCGTGAGCCCTCGCGAGTTTCGCCCAGCGGGCGTCGGTGCGGACCGCGAGCCGGTCCACTTGTCCTGTCCGAGCTAGCAGCTCCTCTGTGAGCAGCTCACGCGGGATGGAGGGCTGTGCCGCCGGGGCGGACGTCAGCTCCGCCAGGGGCGGCATCCAGATGAACGCTCCCGGCAAGGGCGTACGCGCACTTCCGGGTGGCTCATGCCTGGGAGCGGTTGGAACCGACGCTGGACCACGGTGACGGCGCAACAGGGGACCACCTGGGAGAGGGGAGCGTCACCAGGTGGTGGCCAAGGCGTTGGCTCGGAGGGATACCGCAGATGGCCATCAGCGCCAGAGGGCTCGAAGGCGAAGATGCCTGATTCCAAAGGGCCTGCCGAGCCCCGACTCTGGACGCCTCGCTACGCGAAGGGGAGCCCGGTTCGGCGCGCCG
>JAJYSQ010000422.1 GCA_021793495.1 Actinomycetes bacterium | reverse complement strand
CATCACCGCCGACGCCCACAGCACGGCGCCGGAGCATCCGCCGACGCCCACGCCCGGCACCTCAGCGGCGGCCTCCGCAACCACCTCGCCGCCGCCGTCGGCATCACCACCCGCAGCCACCGCCAGGCCGCCAACTACCGGGCCGGCGCCGAGGGGGAGCGGCGCACCGCCGCGCTCCTCGCCCCGCTCGCCGAGCGCGGCTGGACGTTCCTCGACGACCGGGCGCTCCCCAGCCGCCGGAGCCGCACCAACCTCGACCACCTCGCCATCAGCCCCACAGGCGCCGTAGTCCTGCTGGACAGCAAGGCATGGGACTGCCGCTACCCGCTCACCGTCCGCCGCCGCCGGGCCCTTCACGGCCGCCAGGACGTCACCGGCCGGCTGTCCGCACTCGCCTATGAGACCCGAACCGTGTCGGCTACCCTCGGCGTGCCGGTGATCCCGCTCGTCGTCATGCACGGCGCCCCGCTTCACGGACAGGACGGACAGCCCGCGTCCGAGCTGTCCCTGTCCGGCTTTCGCGTCCGGATCATCCCCGCGGACCGCATCGTTGCCGTCCTCCGCAGTCTGGACCCGAGCACTACCCGCACCCGGGCCGCCCAAGCCCTCGCCGCCCGGGCCCGCCACCAGTTCCCACCCCACACACACCACTGAGAGGAACACTGCCATGTCCGACCAGCAGTCCGACCAGCAGAACGACCAGCCCACGCCCGAGCCCAAGCCCGAAAACAAGAGCCGCGGCTGCCACGCCTGCGGCACCTCGACCGGTGGATGCAACGATCCCAACCGGCACGGCCTCATCTACTGATGATCAGCTCTAACCCCGGGAGCACCATGCCCACGACGTACCGCGCCGCCGTCTACAACCTGCTGAACGGCGGCATCTCCGATAACCGACTGACCTTGCAGGTCGACCTGCTTCGCGACCTCCAGCCCGACATCCTCTGCCTGCCCGAAGCCACGTTCTGGGCCGACAACGACGAGGAACGCCTGTGGTGGGTCGCCGACCAGCTCGACATGGCCGTCGCCTACATGGCCCGCTCCCACATCGGGGACGGCCGTAACCACACCGCGCTGCTGTACCGGCCCAGCCGCTTCCGGTTGGTCGGCCGGCGCCTGATGGACCCGGAGCGCTTCACCCACGCCATGATCAAAACCCGGCTCCGGCCGGTCGAAGCGCCCGACGACAGCCACGACCTGCTGGTGCTCGCCACCCACCTCGACCCCTTCGACCCTGGCAAGCGCCTGTCCGAGGTCCGGCGGGTGACCGACTTCGGCGGCACCTTCCCCGGCGCCCCCCACCAGGCCATCCTCCTCGGCGACCTCAACGTCCCCGACCGGGAACCAGAAACCTGGGACGACGTACCCCGCAACCTGCACTCCCGCTACCGCATCGTGAAGGACGACGGCACCTTCGGAGGCGTCGACCGGCGAGCCCTCGACGCCCTCCTCGGATCCGGCTGGACCGACCCGCAGACCCTCACCGGCGTCCGCCGAGCCCCGACGGTCGGCTACTACTACCCGAACGAGCCCGTGCCCTGGTGCCTGGACTACGTCCTCACCCGCGGCCTGGCGGTCAGCGAGTACCAGACGTACGACACCCCGCAGGCACGCCGACTGTCCGACCACCTGCCCATCTGGGCCGACCTCGACTGAAGTCGTAAGGCCCTCTGCCGCCGGTACGCTCACCCACCGGGGGCGCCGCTACCGTGCAGCCGGTGCGGCGCCCCCCACAAACACCTACGACACCCGTCCGACATGCACCACAGTGATCCGCACAACCGCGTCCCGAACCTCGTACAACAGCCGGTACCGGCCCACGTGGATGCGCAGCACGTCTGGCGAGCCGTACCGCTGAGCGCCAGCAGGCCGCGGATCACGCGCCAGGGCGTTCACGGCGTCGAACACTAAGTCGACACCCTCCGGATCAGACTTCCGGTACTCCACGACCCGGCTCTTCGCCTCCGGAAGCCAGTCAACGCGATAGATCACGCCGCGCTGCTCCGGGACTCCCCGCGGGCCTCCGCTACAACCTGCTCGTGAGGCACAGTTTCCAGGGTGCCGGTTGCCTTCCTCAGCTCATACCGCGCCATCGCCAGTTGTTCCTCGAGGTCGGCCAGTTCCTCCGCCGACACGAGTACCGCGGCGGCCTGGCCGTCAGTGATCGTCAGACGCTCCCGACCGGCCGCGACCCGTCGGACAAGACCGCCCAGGCCATCCCGGGCCTCCGCGATTCCCACCGTGTCATCCATGGCCGCAGGGCATACATGGACACCGCCACGAGGGGCAAAACCTCACGAAACCACGCACCAGTGTCTGTCCAACGGAGGCCGCCATCAGCATCCCGAACGCCTGGACCAGCCTCGTCCAAGAAGCCGCCCGACAGCTCGACCAGCCCACCCCCGCCGTGCCCCGCACCCTCGCCGGCATCACCGCCGCCCTCACCGAGGAGCAGCGCGCCCAGTTCCGCGCCGAGCTGGACCGAATCGCCTACGGCACCGCCCGCGACGTTGTGCTCGATGCCTGGTGGGCGCAGGCCGTCGTCAGCCCCCAGGACGGCGAGGACGCTCGGGAGCGGGCGCTGGAGGTCGTTGACCTCGCCGTGTCGCTCCGCAACCGGTCCGACTACCCCCTGGCCTGAGCCGGCGGAGTATCCCGCTGAAGTGGGGCGGAAGTCGCTGTACAGCGTCCG
>JAJYSQ010000421.1 GCA_021793495.1 Actinomycetes bacterium | reverse complement strand
CACCGCGTCCGGGGTGCCAGCCAACGAGCTGGCTGACCAGCGCGACCAGCTGGCGTCCCAGCTGGCCACCCTGACCGGGGCGAGCACGCGGGCCGGCGCGAACGGGATGGTCGATGTCGTCCTCGGCGGCACCCCGCTGGTTTCCGGGACGACCACCATGACCCTGGGGATCGCAGGGTCGGCCACCTCGCTGGCCACCGCGGGCTCACCGTCAGCCCCCGGGGGTGCTGACCCGTCGCTGGTGTGGACCGCCCCCAACGGTGCCGCCATCGCCCCGGCCCAGGTCAGCTCCGGCCAGCTGGGCTCACTGGTCGGCACGCTGACCAGCACGCTGCCGAGCTGGTCCGCGCAGCTGGATGCGGTGGCCGCGTCCCTGGCCACGACGGTCAACACGATCTACGCCACCGGGCAGGGATTGCCGAGCACCCCGGGCGGGGCCGGAGCGCCCGGCGGAGCGTTCTTCACCGGCAGCCCGAGCTCCCCGGGGTACGCCGCCACGATCGGGATCGGCATCACCAGCCCCGCCGCGCTGGCCGCGTCCTCCACCGGCTCGGCGACCTCGAGCCCGACCGACGGGCTGGTGGCGCAACAACTCGCCACGCTGGCCTCGAGCACGACCGGACCGGACGCGACCTACCACGCCTTCATCGGCACCCTGGGTGCGACCACCGCCGCGGCCAACCAGCAGTCCGGCCTGGCCACCTCGGTGTCCCAGCAGGCCGTCGCGGCCGTGGCGAGCGTGTCCGGAGTGAGCATCGACCAGGAGATGGTGAACATGCTCCGGTACCAGCACGCGTACGAGGCCGCAGCAAAAGTGATGACCACCATCGACTCCACCCTGTCCACCCTCATGCAGATGGGCTAGGCACGACCATGATCTCCGGCATCTACCGGGTCACCCAGCAGATGATGGGCACCGCGACCCTCACCGACCTGCAGGCCAACCTGGACCGGTTGGACCGGCTGCAGCACCAGCTGTCCAGCGGCCAGGCGATCAGCGCGCCGTCGGACAACCCGGTCGGCACGGTGCAGGCCCTCACGCTGAGCTCCCAGCTGACTCAGAACACCCAGCACCAGGCGAACGCGGCGAACGCGCTGTCGTGGCTGGGCACCAGCAGCCAGGCACTGACCAGCACGGTGTCCACCGCCACGCAGGTACGCACCTTGGTCGTCCAGGCGATGAACACCGGCAGCCTCAGCCCCTCGGGGCAGGCGGCCATCGCCGGGCAGATCGGCGCACTGGGCCAGCAGCTGACCAGCCTGGCGAACACCACGTACCTCGGCCGTCCGGTATTCGCTGGGACCGCCGACACTCCCGCGGCCTACAGCACGAGCGGTGCCTACCAGGGCAACCCGGTCGCGCTGACCCGACAGGTCGGGCCGGCGACCACCGTGGCCGCCACGGTCACCGGGCTCGCCGCGTTCGGCGCCGGCACGGCGGGCTCCCCATCCCTGATGCAGCTGGTTGCCCAGATCGCCCACGATGTGACGACCAGCCCCTCCAGCCTCACGGCCGACCTGGCGTCGCTGGACACCGCGATCAGCACCGTCCAGTCCGCCCAGTCCACGGTCGGAGCGACCTACGGCCAGGTTCAGGCGGCCACCCAGCAGGCCAGCGCATCGGCAGTCTCGCTGCAGGCCAGCCTGTCCGCGGTGGCCAGCGTCAACCTGCCCAAGGCGATCATCGACCTGCAGATGCAGCAGAACGCCTACCAGGCCGCCCTCGGGGTCGCTGCGAAAACCCTCCAACCCAGTCTCCTGGACTTCCTGAAGTGATCCCCGCCGACAAGGAGCACATGAGATGACCGTCACCCAGGCCGCCCCGGAGACACTCCCGGCCGCGCCCGTACCGGTGCTGCAGTTCGACCGGGCGATGCCGGGTCTGCCTGGGCTGTACCGGTTCGCCCTGGTCGCGGTCGAGGAGGACTCACCGGTACGGCTGCTGCGCTGCCTGGACGTCGCACCCCCGGGCCCGGGAGCTCCGCCGGCAGGCAGGGCCGCGGGGCCGGTCAGCCTGGTGGTCGTGCCCGCGGCGATCGCCACAGGCGGGTACGTCGTGGAGCTACCCGACGACGAGGTGGCCGAGCTGGGCCTGCAGGGGTCCGAGGACGCGCTGGTACTGCTCGTGATCACCCCCGGCGACACCCCCGCGCAGGCCACGGTCAACCTGATGGCCCCGATCGTGGTGAACCTGCGAACCCTCGCCGCGGCCCAGGTGCTGCTGGACGACGTACGCCTGCCGGTACGTGCCCGGCTGCTGGACCTGCTCAACTCGTCCTGATCGGGTGCGTCCTGATCGGGTGCGTATGCTGACCGGGACATCACGGTCGTCGCGAGCGGAGGAGTGGCGTGCTCGTCCTGAGCCGGCGGGTCGGCGAGAGCATCATGATCGGCGACGACGTGGTGGTGACCGTCCTGGAGGTCCGCGGCGACGTGGTCCGCATCGGGGTGGCGGCTCCCCGGGAGATCGCGGTGCACCGCGAAGAGGTGTATCGCGAGCTGGCCGAGGCCAACCAGCAGGCCGCGTCCCCCAGCGACGCGGTCGTCGACGCACTGGCCCGGGCGGTGCGCTCCGGTGGACCTCCGGTGCCCGGTCAGGGCACCAGCACCAGCGACAGCCGCCCCTCGCCGTAACCGGTGATGGACACGATCATGTCCATCCGGCGGCGCACGCTCATCAGGTAGGCGGCGGCATCGTGCGGCACGGTCGCC
>JAJYSQ010000420.1 GCA_021793495.1 Actinomycetes bacterium | reverse complement strand
TTCCGATCTCCGGACAGGTCAGCCGGGTACCGGTCTGCCAGGGCCGCGAGCCCCACCCTGTCCAGCATCTGCAGCGCCTGCGTCCGGCGCACGCCGGCCGGAGTGCCGTGCCGGCGCAGCGCGAACCCGACGTTGTCCACCACCGGCAGGTGTGGCCACAACGCGTAGTCCTGGAAGACCATCGCCAGGTCCCGATGCTCGGGCGGACGGTGTCGGCGGGCGTCGCCCACCACCAGCCCGTCGAAGCTCACCGAGCCTCCGGTCACCCGCTCGGTCCCGGCCACGCACCGCAGCAGTGTCGACTTCCCGCTGCCCGACGCACCGAGCAGGACCACGAACTCCCCCGGTTCGGCCACCAGGTCGATCCCGTCCAGCACCCGCCGGGTGCTGTCGTAGGACTTGGTCACATCGTCCAGGACCACCCGGGGCGCCCCGTTCCCCGAGCCGCCGGTCGACCGTCCGCGCACCGTCACAGGACCCTCGCTCCCACTCGCCGCCAGCCCGTCGGGGCCAGGATTCGGAACCCGACCAGGACGGCCACGACCATGCCGAGGTCGATCAGCAGCGCGACGATGGCCAACGCGGTGCCCTGGAAGAGGTTGGACTTGTTCAACACCTGCACGATCGCCACGGCGACCGGCTGGGTACCCGGCGGGGCCAACAGCTCGGAGGCAGGTAGCTCCAGGAACGTTGCAGCGAACGTCAGCAGCCAGGCCCATACCAGGCTCGGTGAGATCAGCGGGAGCGCCGTACGCCACCACGCCTCCACCAGTCCGGCACCGTGCACCCGGCCGGCCTCCAGCAACGACCCTTGGACCTGGGCCATCGGTCCACTGAGCACCCGACTGGTCGACGGCAGGGCACCCGCCAGGTAGGCCATCGCGAGCACGACCACGGTGCCGTACAGGTGGATGCCCAGCCGGGACAGCACCGGCAGGTTGTACGCGAAGATGTACCCGGCCGCCAGCACCAGGCCCGGCAACGCGATCGCAGCGAGCACCGTCAGGTCCAGCAGCCGACCCACCCGACCGAGGCGCCGCGCGGCCACCCGGCGGGCGATCACCGCGCCCAGGACCAGGGCGAGCACCGCATTGAGCAGCGCCAGCTTCCCGGAGAACACGATGGACGCGGACAAGCCGCCGACACCGAACAGGCCACGGTAGGCCGCCAGGGTCAGGTGGTCCGGGCTCAGCGTGGTCAGCGGCTCCAGCAGGGACGAGACCACCGCGCCGAGCAACGGGACCCCGAGGGCGAGCAGGAAGAAGGCACTCAGTCCGGCGAGCACCAGACCCCGCCCACCGGACGACAGCCGGTGGGGCAGCGACGGGCGGCTACGCCCGGAGAGCACGGCGAAGGAACGGCGCCGGGTCGCTCGGTGGGCGACGAACAACGCCAGGCCGACGCAGATCACCAGCATCCACCCGATGACCGATGCCACCCCGAAGTCCGCCGGGTAGGACGACAGGGCCACGTAGAGGTTGTAGGTAGCGATCGGGAAGTGCGCGTTCGGAGCGATCACCGCGGCCGTGCCGAAGTCGGCGATCGACTCGGCGAACACCACGACCAGCCCGGCGAACACCGCCGGGCGCAGCATCGGTGCGACCACGCGCAGGGTCGACACACGCCCACCGCCGTGTACCCGCGCAGCCTCCTCGTAGCTGCGGCCCAGGTTGGCCAGCGGTCCGGCGATCGCGAAGTAGGCGAACGGGACTCCCTTCGCCGCCAGGACGAGGGCGTACCCCACGGGTCCGAAGAACAGTGACCGCATGGTCGACGAGTACAGACCCAGCGAGTCGAGCAGGCCGCCACGGTCCAGCACGACCTGCCAGCCCACCGCGATCAGGTAGCTGGGCACCAGGAGCACTCCCCACAAGCCCAGGGGCCACACCCGCCGACCGGTCACGTCGGTACGCTGCACCGCCCACGCCAACCCGGCCGCCGCGGTCACCGCACCGGCCGCGGCCACCACCCCGACGAGGACCGAGTCCACCATGCCGCGCAGGGTGACCCCGGTCAGCGCCCGAGCGAGAGCGTCCAGGCTGAACCACGCCGAACCCTGGTCGAACAACCGGGGCGAGACGGCCAGCAGCAGGAAGCAGACCGTCGGCACGAGCAGGACCAGCACCAGCGCCAGCCAGAACACCGGCCAGCCCGCGCGCGCGATGCCGGACTCCAGCCAGGACCAGTGCCGCCCTCGGCGTGTCAGGGTACCTGTCGGTCCCGTACGCCGATGTTCCGGGCCGCCCGGCACCGTTGCCGCAGCGTCACTGGTCACCGTGGCGGTCACCCGACGATGGTGTTGGTGAACCACTGGTTCAGCGCGGCTTCCCGCGGGCCCCACACGGCGGGATCCGGGTAGTCGGTCGGGATGCTCGACAGCGTCGGGACCTGCCGGTGGGCCACCGTCCCGACGATGATCGGGAAGAACAGGGAGTCTCCGTGCGGGTCTCCTGACAGCATCAACGCCTGGCCCTGCGGGCTGTAGACGAAGTCGGCGAACTTCTTGGCCTCGGCGATCACCTGTGGGGACTGCCGGGCATCGATGCCGATGACACCGGGCAGCAGCGCGGACTTCGACAGGTACGCCACCTTCAGCTGCGGGGACGTGAAGGCGAAGCCGATCGCCGCCGAGTTCTGCACGATCGCCAGCTTGATCGACCCGGCCAGCAACGCGTGCAGCGTGACCTTGTTGGTCGCGTACACGTGCAGCCCGT
>JAJYSQ010000419.1 GCA_021793495.1 Actinomycetes bacterium | reverse complement strand
GATCTCGGTCGCGGCCATCCGCCTGCTCGACCAGTGGTCGGGGAGGGGGCGGGGAACGGGCAGCGACGCCACCGGCCGGGGGTCTGCGGTGCACCTGGTGGGGATCAGCTTCGGGTCGATCCTGGCCCCGCTGGTCGCCCGGGAGCTGGGTGAAGGAGCCGCCAGCCTCACGCTGCTGGGGGCGATCTTCGCCCGCCTCGGCACGCTGGAGGCGGAGACGATCGCCTCCCTGCCGCAGCTGGCCACCGCGCCCGGCGGGTACGCGTTCACGACCGAGGAGGAGTGGGGCGACCAGTTCCTCGCCGCCGCCTCACCGGAGGTGCTGCGCTGGCACGAGGTCACGTACGGCACCGCGTACGCCTACCCGGTCGGCCCGTACCTCTCGCTGGCCCGGCTGCCGTTCGACCCGGACCTGTCCGCGGTCCGCTGCCCGACCCGGGTGGTCATCGGCGATCGCGACCCGCTGGCCAGCACCGCGGACGTGCACCGGTTGTTCGCCGCGCTCGGCTCCGCCGACACCCAGCTGGTCGTCCAGGAAGGCGTCGGGCACCTGCCGTACGTGGAGGCCCAGGCCGCCGCCGTGGTGGACGTGATCGACGACGTGATCCGGGCCGCGGCACCGGTCCCCGGGCAGTGACGACCGTCGCGGGTGGTCTCCCGTGCCGGTGTCGGTGGCGGGGGAGGGCAGCGGTGTCGGCGGCGGCTCAGCGGTCGATCGAGCTCATGTCGGCGTAGCGGTCCCCGCAGACGGAGCCCGGTGGCGCGACGGCCCGCAGGGCGGCGAGCTCCTCACCGGTCAGCGACACCTCGACGGCGGCCAGGTTCTCGTGCAGGTAGCGCAGCCGCTTGGTGCCCGGGATCGGCACGATGTCCTCGCCCTGTGCCAGCACCCAGGCGATCGCCAGCTGGGCGCCGGTGACGCCCTTGTCCTGGGCGATCCGGCGCACCCGGTCGACGATCGCGAGGTTGCGGTGGAAGTTATCCCCCTGGAACCGCGGGTGTGCGTGCCGGAAGTCGTCGTCGGGCAGCTCCTCCGGGCGGGTCCACCGGCCGGTGAGGAAGCCCCGCCCGATCGGGCTGTAGGCGACGAACCCGATCCCCAGCTCCCGCACGGTCGGCAGGATCTCCGCCTCGACGTCGCGGGTCCACAGGCTGTACTCGGTCTGCAGCGCGGTGATCGGGTGGACCGCGTGCGCCCGCCGGATGGTAGCGGGAGACGCCTCCGACAGACCGAGGTGGCGCACCTTCCCGGCCGCCACCAGCTCGGCCATCGCTCCCACCGTCTCCTCGATCGGGACGGTGGGGTCGACTCGATGCTGGTAGTACAGGTCGATGACCTCGACGCCGAGCCGAGCCAGCGACGCGTCGGCGGCGGCCCGCACGTACTCCGGTCGACCGTTGATCCCGACGCGGGACCCGTCCTCGCGCCGCTCGTTGCCGAACTTGGTGGCCAGCACCACCTCGTCCCGGCGGCCGGCGATCGCCTCACCGACCAGACGCTCGTTGTGGAACGGTCCGTACATGTCCGCGGTGTCGAGGAAGGTGCACCCGGCGTCGAGCGCGCTGCGGATGACGGTGATCGACTCCTCGTCGTCGCGCGCGCCGTAGAACTCGCTCATCCCCATGCACCCCAGGCCGATCGCGCTCACCGCGAGGACGTCCGCGCCGTGCTGCTGGCCGAGCTGACGTTGCTGCATGCTGCTCCTGTCGTCCATCCCGGGCCTCGTCCCCGGGTGTCGTCCCCGGGCCTACCCCGCTCGTCGAGCCTAACCCAGGCCAGCGCACCACCCCGATCGGACGGACGGTCGGGCGACGGCCCGGGCGAGGTCGTCGGCTCACGATGCCAGGATCTGACCTACGTGAGCAGCTGGCGTGCCATCACGACGCGCTGGATCTGGTTCGTCCCCTCGTAGATCTGGGTGATCTTCGCGTCCCGCATCATCCGCTCGACCGGGTAGTCCTTGGTGTAGCCGTACCCGCCCAGCAGCTGGACCGCGTCGGTGGTGATCTCCATCGCGGCGTCGGAGGCGAAGCACTTGGCTGCCGCCCCGAAGTACGCCAGGTCCGAGTCGTTGCGCTCGGAGCGGGCGGCTGCGGCGTAGGTCAGCTGGCGGGCCGCCTCCAGCTTCATGCCCATGTCGGCGAGCATGAACTGCACGCCCTGGAACTCGGCGACCGCCTTGCCGAACTGGCGCCGCTCCTTGACGTACCCGAGGGCGTACTCCAGGGCTCCGGCCGCGATGCCCACCGCCTGGGCGGCGATGGTGATCCGGGTGTGGTCCAGGGTGCGCATCGCGGTGGCGAAACCGGTCCCCAGGGCGCCGACGAGCCGCTCCGGACCCAGCCGCACGTGGTCGAAGTAGACCTCGCGGGTGGGCGAGCCCTTGATCCCGAGCTTCTTCTCCGGCGCCCCGAAGCTCACGCCCGGGTCGGAGCGCTCCACGACGAACGCGGAGATACCCCGGGATCGGGCCTGCGGATCGGTGACCGCAAGCACCGTGTAGTACTCGCTCACCCCGGCGTTGGTGATCCACCGCTTGGTCCCGTCCAGCACCCACCCGTCGCCGTCGGGCACGGCCCGGGTCCGCATGCTCACCGCATCGGAACCGGCCTCGGGCTCCGACAGGCAGTAGGAGAACATCGCCTCCCCTCGCGCCACCGGCGGCAGGTAGCGTGCCTGGATCTCCTCGGAGCCGGCCAGCATCAGCGGCAAG
>JAJYSQ010000418.1 GCA_021793495.1 Actinomycetes bacterium | reverse complement strand
GTTCCTGGCGCCCGCCGACGCCACGACGATGACCTCCCCCGGCCCGGTGTGACCGACCGGCAGCCGTAGGCTCGGGCACAGCCAGCGCACCGACGACGGTGGCGGGTCGCGGGAGAGGAGCCCGGGTGTCGGCAATCACGGTCACGTCGCTGCACAAGTCCTACGGTCCGGTGGAGGCGGTCCGGGGCGTCGACCTGACGGTGCGCCACGGCGAGGTGTTCGCGCTGCTCGGTCCGAACGGCGCCGGGAAGACCAGCACGATGGAGATCCTCGAGGGGTACCACCAGCCGACCTCCGGGCAGGTCGAGGTGCTCGGCCTGGACCCTGGTCGGGCCGGGCGCCGGTTGCGGGAGCGCATCGGGATCGTCCTGCAGGAGACCGCGGTCGACCCGTACCTGACGGTGCGTGAGGTGCTGCGCCGCAACGCCGGCTACTACCCGCGCCCGCGCGACGTCGGCGAGGTCATCGAGGTCGTCGGCCTGACCGAGAAGTCCGACGCGCGGGTGAAGACCCTCTCCGGCGGCCAGCAGCGTCGCCTGGACGTCGCGCTCGGCATCATCGGGGGCCCAGAGCTGATCTTCCTCGACGAGCCCACCACCGGGTTCGACCCGTCCGCGCGCCGCAGCGCCTGGGACCTGGTGCGTGGGTTGGCCGACGGTGGCACGACCATCATGCTGACCACGCACTACATGGACGAGGCGGCCCACCTGGCCGACCGGGTCGCGGTGATCGCAGCGGGCCGGATCGTGGCTGAAGGCTCCCCCGACACCCTGGGCGGCCGCGACCAGGCGGCCGTGCGGATCGGGTTCCGGCTGCCCGCCACCACCGGCCCGGACCAGCTACCGGTTCGGGCCACGCAGGTGGACCGAGGGGAGGACGGGTCTTATGCCGTGCAGATCGGCACGGACGACGAGGTGCGGGTGCTGCACGAGCTCACCGGTTGGGCGCTGGCCAGCGGCAACCAGCTCGACGCCCTGGTGGTCGAACGCCCCAGCCTGGAGGACGTGTACCTGGCACTGACCGGCGGGGCGGGCTCCGACGCCGAGGCTGTGCCACCGAGTGCGTCACCGAGTGCGCCGACGCCAGAGGGCGCACGGTGAACGACCTGGTGATCCTGGGCAACCAGGTGCGCTACGAGCAGAAGGCCTACTGGCGCAACCCGACAGCCGCATTCTTCTCGTTCGCCTTCCCGATCATGTTCCTGGTCATCTTCGCGACCATCAACAAGGGGGCGCAGGTCCAGTTCGGCGTGCAGCGGATGTCGTACGACGACTTCTTCATCCCGTCGATCCTGGCCTTCGGGGTGATGAGTGCCTGCTACACGAACCTGGCGATCGGCCTGGTCACCCGGCGGGAGGCCGGGATCCTCAAGAAGCTGCGGGGCACCCCGTTGCCGGCATGGACCCTCTTCGGCGGGCTGCTCGGCAGCGCGTTGATCATCGCGGCGATCCTCACGGTGGTCACCGGCGGGGCCGGGCGGCTGCTGTACGGGGTGACGTTGCCGCACCATCCGGTGGCGTTGGTGGTCACGATCCTGCTGGGTGGGGCGGTGTTCACCGCACTGGGGGTCGCGGTCTCCACCCTGGTGCCCGACGCCGAGGCGGCCCCCGCGGTGGTCAACTTCCCGTACTTCCTGCTGGTCTTCCTGTCCAGCATCTTCTTCCCCGCACCACCGGGGAGCATCGTGGCTCGGATCGGCGACGTGTTCCCGCTGGCCCACTTCACCTCGGCAGCGCGCACGGCCTACCTGACGGTCGGGGGCACCGGTGTCAACCGCGGCGACCTGGTGAACATGACGATCTGGTTCCTCGTGGCGATGGTGATCGCCCTCCGACGGTTCCGCTGGGAGCCCCACGGTCGTTGATCGCGCGCGTGCGATGCTGACCAGCAGCCTGTCCCCGAGCGGGGACAGGAGTGAGGAGTCTCCATGACGACATCCCTCGACCCGGTGGTGGCCGAACGGCTCGCGGAGTCCCGCGCGGTGTTCACCTGTGACCTGGGCGCCACTGACCTGGCGCTGCTCGGCCACGTACGGATGCGGCCGATCGCCGTGGTCACCGGGGTGTCGGTCTACCGCCTCGGGTGGGCGCCGGACCTCGGCACGGTGCCCGGGGAGCAGCGGGAGCTCAGCCGAGCCGGGTACGAGGCTCGGATGAACGCGTTGGAGCGGCTGGTCCAGGAGGCGGTGTCGCTGGGTGCCGACGGGGTCCTTGGCGTGCATCTGGCCGCCCGCCCGCACGGCGTGGACCCCGACCACTGGGAGTTCGTCGCCTCCGGCACCGCGGTGGGGGCCACCGACGAGCCCGGGTGGGCGCGCCGGCCTGACGGGAGCCCGTTCACCAGTCATCTGGGGGTACGTGACCTCTACCAGCTGGTGCTCTCGGGGTGGGTGCCGGTGGCGTACACGATCGGCACCTGCGTGGACCATGTCGCACCGCCGGGGTCCAGCCCGACCCGGGAGGCGGTCGAGGGCGTGGCTGCTGGGATGCCGGTGGCGAACGTGGAGATGACGTCGTGGACCCGGGGGCGCCATGCGGCTCGCGAGCTGGCGATGACCCGGATGACCTACGAGGCCGAGCGGGTCGGGGGCACCGGGGTGCTGGGGGTGTCCGTCGAGGTGTCGGGGTGGGGCTGGGGGCCGGCCACCGTCGAGTTCTGCGCTGCGGGGACCACGGTGCGTGCCCAGTCGCGGGCCAGTGGGTTCGACCCGGGCGTGGTGGTCG
>JAJYSQ010000417.1 GCA_021793495.1 Actinomycetes bacterium | reverse complement strand
GCCGGCAGCCACCGCGTCCACCGGCTCGACCGTGGTGATCACCGTCTCCACCGGCTCGCCGTCACCGACGACCAGCCCGAGCGGCTCACCGAGCTCCTCGCCCACCTCGACCCCCACGACCTCGGCCACGCCGGGAGCGTCTCCCACACCGACCCCGACGGCCAGCCCCTGAGCAGCCCGTGACCGGCCCCTGCGCAGGAGCGAGGGTCACCGGGGCAGGGAGCCGAGCAGCGGCGCCAGCCCGTCGGCCCGCGCGACGGCACCACCGTCCCCGCACACGGCCAGCCAGTTGGCCAGCATCCGGTGCCCGCCTTCGGTGAGCACCGACTCGGGGTGGAACTGCACGCCTTCCACCGGCAGCGCACGGTGGCGCAACGCCATCACCACCCCGTCAGGGGTGCGAGCGGTCACCTCCAAGGCGTCCGGGACCGTCGAGCCCACGACAGCCAGCGAGTGGTAGCGCGTCGCGGTGAACGGATCGGGCAGGCCGGCCAGCACGCCGGCGCCCTGGTGGACGACCGGGCTGGTCTTGCCGTGACGCAGCTCGGGTGCCCGCGTGACGGTCGCCCCGTACGCCACCGCGATCGCCTGCACCCCGAGACACACACCGAAGACCGGGACGCCGCTGCTGGCCGCCCATCCGACCACCGACACGGTCCGCCCGGCTCGCTCAGGGGTCCCGGGACCTGGGCTGATGAGCACCCCGTCGGCCTGTTGGACGTCGCCGGGCTCGACCACGTCGTTGCGCCGCACCACGCACCGCGCTCCCAGCTGGCCCAGGTACTGCACCAGGTTGAACACGAAGCTGTCGTAGTTGTCCACGACCAGCACGCGGGTGCCCGTGGCCTGCCGCGAGGCCATCACCCGGCCCCGGTGGTCGGGGTGAGCGTGACCCGGTCGATGGGTAGCCAGCCGGAGACCGCGGGAAACACGAGGGTGAACAACACCACGACGACCAGCAGGAGCAGGACCAGTCCGAGGAGCGTGCGGACCGGCCACGGTCCCGGCAGGCGGTGCCAGATCCAGGCGTACATCAACCGACCCCCTTCACGAGGTGTTGCTTCACGAGGTGTTGCCGGCCCAGGCGACGGCCGCCGGCGGAGGTGAGTCCGCCTTGCTGGTCACCGAGACGAGATGGCCGAACCAGATCAACCGCTGCCAGGAGCCCCAGCGAGGGTTGCACGTCGTCAGGGTGATCAGCCGTCCGCTCGGCGCCACCCCGGGCTGACCGGGTACGGGCAGGATGACTCCCACGTCCGTGGGCAGCACGATCTGCATCCGGTCGACCACGTACGTGTACCAGGAGGCGCGCGTCTCGACGTACACCTTGTCGCCGGGAACCAGCTGGTCGAGGTAGGCGAACGGCTGCCCGTGGGTGGCCCGGTGCCCGGCGATGGCAAAGTTGCCCACCTGGCCCGGCAGCGCAGTCTGTGGATAGTGCCCGACGCCCTGGGCCAGATCGGTCAGCGACACCCCCTGCAGCACCGGCTCGACCCACCGGTCACCCAGGCGCGGGATGAACATCAGCCCGACCCCAGAACCGATCGGAGGCACCGCGGCCGAACCTCCCGCGGCCACCCCCGAGGCCGCCGGGCCTCCGGCCGCCCACTGCGCCTCGATCCGGCTCGTCTGCGCGGCCGCGGCCTGGTCGGCGGTCACGTTCGTCCAGAACAGCTGGTAGACCACGAACAGCAGGATCAGCACCCCGGAGGTGATCAGCACCTCGCCGAGCAGCCCGATCGCCCGTCGGACCGGTCCCACGGGGTCGTGGCTGATCGACCGGGTCCCGGACCCGGACGCGCGGAGCACCTCGGTCACGCTACCGATTCTCGCACCCCGGCTCACCCGGCGGGGCGGGCGTAGCGCAGGTTCAGGCCGCCGGAGTAACCCGGCAGAGTCATCGACGACACCGACCGGGCCGCGTACCCCAGGCCGATCAGGGCCGAGTACTCCCGGTACACGCGCACCTGAGCGGAGCCGTCCAGGGCCCCAGCCAGTCGAACAGGGTCTCCGACCGCCCGGATCGTGTACGGGGGGGAGTAGACCCGGCCGTCGAGGATCAGGGTGTTGCCCACGCACTGCACGGCACTGGTCGTCACGATCCGCTGCCCCATCACGCTCATGCCGGTCGCTCCACCGGCCCACAGGGCGTTGACCACGGCCTGGACGTCCTGCTGGTGCACGACGAAGTCGTCCGGCGTCATCCCGGCCGGCAACGGCTGCCCGGGCGGCGGGGCCGGAGCGTCGTCCAGCGCGACGCTCATGCCCGGTCCGGTCACCGGGTCCAGCCCGACCAGCCCGCCCAGCGTCCGAGCCCGATCGAGCTCGGCGGCAACCGCGCTGCCGGTTGGTCCAGCCTGTCGGCTCAACGCGTCCACCTGCGCCCGCACGCTCGCGACCTGCGCCTGTAGCGCAGCGACCCGGCTCTGCTCGGCCGCCACCAACCCCGGAAGTGTCGTGGCCTGCAGGGTTCGGACACCGCCCACCCGGCCTGCGTGGGCACTCGCGACGAACAGCACGCCGGCGCCCACGAGCACCACGGGCACGGCAGCCCGCCACCCATCCACCGGCACACCCCATCTCGCTGGCACACCCCGTTCCCCTGGGCCCGGGCTCACGCTCAGGGTGTCTCGGTAGGCTAGCGCCGCCGAGCGACCCCGCCGGACTCGCCACACCACCCGAGGAGTGCGTCGTGCCCAGGTCCCGCCTACGACGCAAGGAAGCC
>JAJYSQ010000416.1 GCA_021793495.1 Actinomycetes bacterium | reverse complement strand
TGAACATCCGCATCGAGTGTTTGGAAGGTGCCTGCGAGACGTACACGACCTCGTCGCGTTCCAGCACGGCCAGGTTGGCGGTCTCGCCCACCTCGTCGACCAGTTCCGCCAGCAGCGGACGCGCCCGGTGATCGACCAGGGCGTGCACCGCGTCCAGTCGCAGGCCATCCAGGTGGTACTGCTCCAGCCAGCCGGTGGCGTGCTCGAGCAAGAACCGGCGGACCTCGTCCGAGCCCGGACCGTCGAGGTTGACGGCCCGGCCCCAGGGGGTAGCGGCCTCGGTGAGGTAGGGCCCGAACTTCGGCAGGTAGTTCCCGTCCGGTCCCACGTGGTTGTAGACCACGTCGACCAGGACGGCCAGCCCGTGCCCGTGGGCCGCCTGGACGAACCGTTTGAGGGCGTCCGGTCCACCGTACGGCTCGTGCACGGCGAACAGGTCCACACCGTCGTACCCCCAGCCCCAACGGCCGGGGAAGGCGGCCAGCGGCAGGAGCTCGACATGGGTGATGCCCAGGTCGGCCAGGTGGCCCAGCCGCTCGACGGCGGCATCCAGGGTCCCGGCCGGGGTGAAGGTGCCGACGTGCAGCTCGTACACCACGCTGCCTGGCCAGCGGCGTCCGTGCCAGTCCTGGTCGGTCCAGGTGTGCCGCGAGTGGTCGTACACCCGGCTGGGACCGTGCACCCCGTCTGGCTGCCAGGCCGAGCGTGGGTCGGGCAGCGGCGTCGGGTCGCCGTCCAGGCAGAAGGCGTACGTGTCCCCGTGCCTCAGGTCGGTGGCGTCCAGACGCCACCATCCGGACATCGGGGGGCCCTCGTCGGTGGTGGGGGGTTCGCGGGCCATCTCGCGACGCTCGGACAGGCGTGAGCCGCAGGCCAGCCAGACCGACGAGGCCCGGGGCGCCCAGACGCGCAGAACGGTCACCGGCCCATCCTGCCGTGCCTGCGGGCACCCGAGCGGGTGGGTCTCACCCGGTGCGGACCAGCAGTGCGACCGGCAGCGGGTCGAGCAGCTCGGTCAGCCGGACTCGTGCCCCGGGCACCGGGACACCGCTGATCAGGTTGGTCCAGGAGCCGGGAGCGGGGAGCACAAGAGCGTGCTCACCGAAGCCGCCACCGGCCGCCAGGCGAGCACCGAGGCGGGTGGCGACGGTGACCGCCTGCCCCCCGCGGCAGAAGGCCAGCACATGCGGACTGGTCGAGGCCAGCTCGTGGTAGGAGGCGGCTGCGGCGAACCACTCGGGGTGCCGGCGGCGCAGCCGTAGCGCGGTCGAGGTGACCAGCAGCTTCTCATCGTCCAGGTCGGTCGGCGCGGTGCCGGCGTCGAGCCTGGCCAGCCGGTCGGCGATGGCGGCATGGTCGACGGGGGACCGGTTGTCCGGGTCCATCAGGGTGCGCAGCACCGCCTGGCCACCCTGGTAGGTGTCCGGCACCCCCGGCATGGTCAACGCGACGATCTTCTGGCCCAGGCTGATGATCCGCGCGTACGGGTCGAGCGTGGCGACGAGCTCGGCGACCTCGCCGTGCAGCTGCGGGTCGGCCAGGACGGTGCGGGCGTACCGTTGCACGGCGGCCTCGTACCCGGGGTCGACCTCGGACCAGCTGGTGCGCACCTTGGCCTCGCGGACCATCTTGGTCACCGCCGCCACCAGCCGCTCGGCGTCGATCGGCCAGGCGCCGACGAGGGTCTGCCAGAGCTGGTCCTCGGTCTCCGGGTCCACCGACGGGGCCTGCTCGGCGTCCGAGGTGTGGTCGGCGGTGCGGATCGCGGCCGAGGCCCGCCAGCGGGTCAGCGTCGCGACCCACTGCTCGGGCATCTCGCTGAGCACCTGCAGCCGGGCCCGCACGTCCTCGCTGCGCTTGGTGTCGTGGGTGGACAGGGTGGTCATCCCGGTGGCGGCCCGGGCCACCGTCCGGCGGCATGCCTCGTGGAACGCCGCGGTGCTGACCCCCCAGGCTCCGGGGTCCCCACCGACCTCGTTGAGCGCCAGCAGCGGCGCCCACCGGTAGAACGCGGTGTCCTCCACCCCCTTCGCCATGACCGGCCCGGTGGTCTGCGCGAAGCGGGTGACCACCGCGCGCTGGGCGGTGGACCCACCGTCGTGCCCGAGCACCTGGTCCACCAGCCGTGCCAGTGCGCGGTGCTGGGCACGAGGGAGCTCGGCGGCTGCCCGGGCTGCCGCGCTCTCGATGACCGCCACCTGCCCGGCATCAGGTGGCTCGCCGGGGACCAGGTAGGTCCGGTACCGGTCCATCGCTGCCAGCAGGGCACGGATCACCACGCCGGACGGCTGGCGGCTGCCCGCCTGCACGCTGCTCGGAGCATCGGCCTGGGCGGTCTGCACGGCTCGCTCGAGACGGTGCACCTCAGGGCGCAGCGAGGTGCCCATCACCAGCCGCTTGGCCGAGCGCGCCACCGGGATGAACGTGGCCGGGGCTCCGGTGGCCTGCCGGTACGCCGCGAGCAGCGGCTGCTCACCCGCTGGGTCGCAGAACACCCCGCCGACCAGGCGCAGCGTCTCGTAGCCGGTGGTGCCGGCGACCGGCCAGTCCACCGGCACCTCCTCGTCGGGGGCCAGGATCTTCTCCACGACCATCCAGGCGCCGTGGGTGTGCTGGTCCAGTCGACGCAGGTACCCGCGGGGGTCGGCCAGTCCGTCGACGTGGTCGATGCGCAGCCCGTCAACGACCCCGTCGGCGACCAGGTCGAGCACCACCCGGTGGGTGG
>JAJYSQ010000415.1 GCA_021793495.1 Actinomycetes bacterium | reverse complement strand
CGCCGACCCGCCCCGATCCACCCGGACCCGACCGCATCCCCGGTCCCGGTCGCCGGGCCTGGCATGTTCACCATGGCCTTCGGCCCGGTTCGTTCCGGGGTCGTGGAGTCCATCGAGTACGACATCGAGACCCCGGGCGAAGACGTGCTGCGGATGGGGATCAGGCCGTACGTGAAGCACCGGGGGATCGCCGCCCGGTTCACCGGGATGAGCGTCCAGGACGCGGTGCTGCTGGCCGAGCGCGTCGAGGGCACGTCGTCGGTGGCGAACGCGTTGGCCTTCTCCCACGCAGTCGAGCAGATCGCCGGGGTCCAGGTCCCTGCGGCCGCCGCGCTGAGCCGGGTGGTCGTCGCCGAGCTGGAACGGATCGCGAACCACCTGGACGTGGCGATGAAGCTCACCGACGGCGCGGCCCTCGCGGTCGCCACTGCCCGGTTCGGGGTGCACAAGGAACGGGTCCTGCGCCTGCAGTCGGCGTTGACCGGCAGCCGCTTCGGACGGTCGCTGGTCGTACCCGGTGGGATCGTCCGACCGCTGGCCCGCAGCGGCACGGCGATCCGCGCGGAGGTGGACCGGTTGGAGCCGGCGATCCTCGCCGATGCTCGGCTCGCCATGTCCACCGCATCCTTCATCGACCGGCTGCGGGGTACCGGTCCGATCAGCGCCGAGCGGGCCACCGCCCACGGAGCCCTCGGTCCGGTCGGCAAGGCGTCCGGGTTTCGCGACGACGCTCGGTCGGAACGGCCGTACGACGCCTACGACCGGCTCGGCCTGCTGCCCGACCCCACCCGTCCGGACGGTGATGTCCTGGCCCGGACCCGGGTGCGCTGGCACGAGGTGGCCGAGGCGTTCCACCTGGTCCGCCAGGCCGTCGAGGAGCTTGACGAGCTGGTCGACGTCGGCGGGCAGCAGCTGCGGGTACCGCTGTCCGACGACCGGCTGAGCGGTCGGGCGACCGGCTGGGCCGAGGGTCCCGGCGGAGAGGTGCTCTACCTGGTGGAGCTGGTCGACGGGCGCGTGCTCAGCTGTTCCCCGCGCCCGGCGAGCTTCCACAACCACCTGCTGTACGCGGAGACGTACGCCGGGGACGTCTTCACCGACGTGGTGTTCATCGAAGCGGCCATGGGAGTGTCCATCGCCGGGGTGGCGCTGTAATGCCCTGGGTGACGCGTGGGCTGCGCGACGGGGTGGTGACCACCGGCTACCCGCGCCGACCCGACCCGTACGCCGAGGAGCTTCCCGGCGCGGTCGCGGCCGCGGTCCGTCCGGGCGCTGAGCAGGCCGGTGACCTGCTCGACGGCGACCTGCTGGAGCTGTGCCCCACGGGCGCCATCGGCCGGGACCCGGCCGGGGTGGTGACCGTGGACCGTGGACGTTGCCTGCTGTGCGGACGGTGCGTACACGCCCGGCCCGAGCTGTTCTCCTGGGTGCCCGGCAACCAGACATCGCGGGTCGGGCGCACCGCCCTGGTCGTGCCGGAAGCCGCCGAGGACGACACGACGCTGGCCGCGACCCGCGCCGACCTGGCCCGTCGGGTGCGCATCTTCGGTCGGTCGGTGCACGTGCGCCACGTGGATGTCGGCTCCGACGGCACGGAGGAGTGGGAGATCGCCGCTCTGACCAACCCGGTCTACGACGTGGCTCGGTTGGGCATCTTCTTCACCGCCAGCCCTCGGCACGCCGACGTGCTGCTGCTGACCGGCGCCGGATCCTGGGGGATGGCCGAGCCGCTGGTGCGTACGGTCGAGGCCACGGCCCGCCCGCTCGTGGTGGTCGCGGTCGGCACCGACGCGGCCAGCGGCGGGTTGGTGGCCCCCGGGTATGCGGTCGCCGGGGGGGTGGCCGGGCTGCTGCCCGAGGGGGTCGCGGTGGACGTGTGGGTGCCCGGCTCCCCCCCGAGCCCGTTCGCCATCCTGCACGGACTGTTGCTGGCCACCGGCCGGCTGGTCGCCCCCGGCGAGGTCCGCGCGCCCCGCGCGGCAGCGAGGAGGCCTCGATGACCGCGGACCTGGCTCCGGCCCTGGTCGTCGTCGCGCTCGTCCTGTTCGGGCTCGCCGGGGCCGTCGACCTCGTACCGGGTGCCGCTCGGCAAGCCGCCGGAGGGGTCGCCGGGCTGCTCGCCCTGGGCAGTCTGGCCCTGGTCGTGGTCGGGGGTCTCGGGCTCGCCGGTACCGGGGCCGTCGTCGACCTGGGTGGGGTGTTCGGCATCGGCGGCGCCGGGCTTCGGGTGGACCCGTTGTCTGCGCTGTTCCTGGTCCTCGCCTTCGGTGTCGCCGTCCCGGTCACGTTGGCGATGGTCTCGTGGGCCCGAGCCGGAGCCTCGCGCACCCCTGGGCTGGGCGAGACCACCCGGCCTCACGGTCGTGGCCAGGCTGCCGGGGTGGCGATGGCCCTCGGTGCGGTCGCGCTCGTGGTGATGGCCCGGGATGCCTTCACCTTCCTGTTCGGCTGGGAGGCGCTGACCTTCTCCTTCTACCTGTTGGCCGGACAGGACCGGCGGCGCGTGGCGGCCGCCCGGTCCAGCCTGGTGACCGTGGTGCTCGGCAAGGTCTCCGGGGGTGCCGTGCTGCTCGGGCTGCTGATGCTGGCGGCGAGTGCCCACACGTGGGCGCTCGCCGGATTCAGCTCGGTCCCTGCCGGCGGGATCCGGGACACCGCGTACGCGCTGCTGCTCCTTGGCTTCGCGGTGAAGGTCGGCGTGGCACCGGTAGAGGTCTGGCTGCCCGCC
>JAJYSQ010000414.1 GCA_021793495.1 Actinomycetes bacterium | reverse complement strand
TCCCGAGCATCCCGAGCATCCCGAGGCGATGATGGCAGGACGGTCATGAACCAGCCCGAGATCCGTGTCCTGGTCGTCGACGACGACTTCCGTGTCGCAGAGATCCATTCGTCCTATGTCGAGAAGGTGCCGGGGTTCACCGTCCTCGGGTGCGTCCACACCGCGGCGGCCGCCCGCCGCGCGCTGGTCGAGCTGCCCGTCGACCTGCTCCTGCTCGACGTCTACCTCCCCGACGAGTCCGGGCTGTCCCTGCTGCGCGACCTCCGAGCCACCGGTGGGCACCCGCTCGACGTGATCGTGGTCACCGCCGCCCGAGATGCCGTGTCGATCACCGAGGCGGTGCAGGCAGGCGCGATCTCCTACCTGGTCAAGCCGTTCGGCTACACGGTGCTGCGCGACCGGCTGGAGGCGTACTGCCGGATGCGGCAGGAGCTCGCCCGGGTGGCCCGGGTCGGTGGAGCCGACCAGGCCGGGGTCGACCAGGTGTTTGCCGCGCTGCGCCCGAGCGGGTCCGGCGTGCTGCCGAAGAACCTGGCCCCGGAGACCATGAGCCTGATCCGGGGTGTGCTCACCATGGCAGACGGGCCCCTCGGGGTCGGGGAGGTGGCGGCGGGCGCGGGAGTCAGCCAGGCCACCGCCCGCCGGTACCTGACCCACCTCGTGGAGCGGGGACAGGCCACGATGCGGCTGCGGTACGGCTCGGCCGGCCGGCCCGAGCACCTGTACTCGCTGGCCTCGCGAGCACCCGCCTCGTAGCCGCACCGCGGCGCCCGACCGTCGGGCGGCCTGCCCGGTACGTCCACTCGGGTGGCCGACACCGCCACCCGGGTGGACCCGGGCCCTGCGGGCTCAAGACGTCCCGGCGAGAGCTCGATGCCCAGGCCATGGATGTCCCGCGTCGCCACCCTCGCCGGTCTCGCGCCAAGGGCGTCCTGCCCCTGCTGGTCGCTGCCGGGCTGCTCGCCCTCGGTGCGGCTCCCGCCGCCCAGGCCAGCGCCACCCCCGGCGGCGGGGCCGGGCCGGTGCCAGGCGTGCGCACCGCCGCGGCGACCACGCTGCGCCTGGCCGGAGCGGACCGGTACGCCACCTCGGCAGCCATCGCCACCGCCGCGTTCCCCTCGGGGTCGTCCACCGCGGTCCTGGCGACCGGCACGGCCTTCCCCGACGCGCTGAGCGCCACCTACCTGGCCGGGGTGCTGCACGCCCCGGTGCTGCTCACCGATCCCGGACAGCTCTCCTCGTCCACCGCCGGTGCCCTGGCACGGCTCGGGGTCCACCAGGTCGTCATCGTCGGCGGCACCGGGGCGGTCTCGGCTGCGGTCGCCTCAGCACTGTCCTCCGACGGGTACTCGGTCAGCCGCATCGGCGGGGCCACCCGGTACGCCACCAACGTCGCGGTGATCGCCGCCGGCGCGACCACCGCCGGGTCGGTGAGCATCGGCGGGTCCAGCGCCCCGACCGTGCTGCTCGCCACCGGTAACGACTTCCCGGACGCCCTGTCCGCCGGCGCCGCTGCGGACGCACTCGGCCTGCCCATCGTGCTCACGAACCCGTCGTCGCCCGCCGTGCCCGCATCGACCCTGGCCAGCATCGCGGCGACCGGGGCCCGGCAGGTCCTCATCGTCGGCGGCACCGCGGCCGTGCCCGCCAGCCAGCAAGCCGGGCTCGCCGCGAGCGGGTACGCCGTCACCCGGGTCGCCGGCGCCGACCGGTCCGCGACCTCGGCGGCACTGGCCGCGCTCGCCGGCCAGTGGGGGCTGTCGACCACGAACGTGGTGCTCGCCTCCGGCACCGACTACCCCGATGCTCTCGGCGGGGCGGTCCTGGCCGGCGTCTCACGCCAGGTGCTGATCATCACCGACTCCTCCTCGGTCCCCGGGTCGGCCACGCCGTTGATCGCCAACGCGACCCAGGTGACCGCGCTCGGCGGGACCACGGTGCTGCCCGCCTGGCTGGCCGCGGGCCAACCCGCGCCGCCCGCGCCATCCCCCAGCGCCACCTCGGTGCGGCAGCGCGCACTGGCCGACCCGGTGACCAACGTTGCACCGGACTCGGCCCTCACCGGGCTGTGCTGGTCGCAGCCCGCCTCATCCACCTGCATCCAGGCGCAGCTGTCCACGCTGGACCGCGCCTTCGCCAGCGAAGGGCTCAACCCACCCACGCTGCCGTCGACCTGGTCGAGCCTGACCCGACCGCAGCAGGTCTTCGTCCTGGCCAACCTCGAGCGGGTCGCCCGAGGCCTGCCCCCCGTCGTCGGGATGGTGTCCGGGCTGAACAGCGCGGCCCAGGTCGGGGCGAACAACAGCACGGACCCGGTCGCCCCGGCGACCGTGTCCGGGCAGCCGGTGAACGGGTGGGGGTCAGACTGGGCGCTGACTCCCGGGGGCCCGCTCAGCGCGGACTTCTTCTGGATGTACGACGACGGGTGGCCGAGCCCGAACATCGACTGCACCTCGGCGACCTCGGCGGGGTGCTGGGGGCACCGGCACGTCATCCTCAGCTTCCCCACGGTCCCCCCCGGGTACGTGCTCCTGGCCGGGGCGGCGGAGACGCGACTCACCTACCAGGGGTACCAGGCCCTGTCGGACACGTTCACCGTCGCCGCCGTCGCCGGCAACGCCTCACAGTTCGCCTACACGTACACGTGGGCGCAGGCCGTGGCCTCCGGCGCGGCCGGGTAAGCCAGCCGCAACCCGCGCCAGGCCCCACGCGCCAAGTCCCACGCGCCAAGTCC
>JAJYSQ010000413.1 GCA_021793495.1 Actinomycetes bacterium | reverse complement strand
CGCCCCCGGTGGTGGTGTCCAGCCGCTCCTGGGCGAACAGCCCGGCCTCGACGCGCCGGGCCAGCTCCACCTCCTGCTCGGCGGTGAGCAGACGTACCCGGCCGATGCGGTGCAGGTACTCCCGGGTGGAGTCCTCGGCCTGGGCCTCGCTCAGGCGGTGAGCAGCGAGGCGGCGGGGTGGCTGGTCGGCGGCGTCCAAGGACGAGACTGACATGGTGGCCTCCTGTGCGAACGCGCAGCAGGAGCCATCAGCCAGGCGGCAGTGCTCGGGAGCTCCATCCCGGGCGTAACCCTAGCGTGCCGCGTGTCCGGTTGGCATCCGACGATCGAGCGGGCATGATCACCCCAGGCGATGAGGCTCGCCCGACAACCGCGAACACTCGCTGATGGCCTCTACCCCGTGAGTTCCTGGCGTCGGGTGGAGGAGGAGCGGTGAGCGCTGCCCTGCCGGTCGCCGCGATCCAGGCGCTCCAGCCGCTGACCGTGTTCGTCGCCGCCCCCGGCGTGACCGGGGTGATCGCCCAGGTGGAGGCCCGGCTGCAGGGGCGGCGCGGCCCCCGCGTCCTGCAGCCGTACTACGACCTGGCCAAGCAGTTCGGCAAGGAGAGCCTGGCGCCGATCGGAGCCAGCCCGTTCTTCCTGCTCGCCCCGGGGATCGCTCTGGCGGCCTACCTGGTGATCCCCTTGCTCATCCCGGTGCTCACCAGCTACCCGCTGCCCCTGGGGTACATGGGCGACATCGCTGGCGGCGGCTTCCTGCTGTCGCTGGCCAGCTTCCTGGTCGCCACGGCCGCGGCCGAGACCGGCGCGCCGTACGCCCAGCTCGGGTCCAGCCGGGCCAAGACGTTCAGCGCGATCACCGAGCCGGTCATCTTGATGGTGGTCTTCACCGTGGCGCTGATCACCGCCACGGACCTGCCGTACGCCCTGGCCGAGACGGTGCGGTCCTCGGCCGGCCAGATCCTGCGCCCGGCTCACCTGCTGGCCGCGGCCGCACTGTTCATGGTGATCCTCGCCGAGACCGGGCGGATCCCGGTGGAGAGCCACACGGGGACCAACGAGCTGGGCATGATCGACGAAGCGCGCGGGCTGGAGTACTCCGGCACGCAGCTGGCCTTGCTGTCCTGGGGATCGGCGGTCAAGCAGTTCGTGCTGTACACGATCCTGGCGGACGTCTTCCTCGTCCCCTGGGGTCTGGCGTCCTCCCGTGCGCCACTGGCAGTCGGGCTGGCCATCGTGGCGATCGTGGCCAAGGCGATCGGTGTCGGGGTGGTGGTGGCGGTGATCGACGACTCCTTCGCCAAGCTCCGGCTGTTCAAGATCACCGAGTTCATCGCCGCCGCGTTCCTGCTCGCCGTGGTCGCGGTGTTCACCCTCTACCTGGGGGGTGGCTGATGCCCGAGATGGCCGCGTCGCTGGTGGGGGCGGTGCCCAGCGTGTACGGCGGGATCGTCAACGTCGCCGCGGTGCTCATGCTGCTGATCGAGTTCCTGATGCTGCGGGCCGCGTTGCTGCGTGCCCAGCTTCGGCTGTACGCCCTGCAGTCGCTGATCGTCTCCGGGCTGGCCGCGTACGTCGGGGCCACCCACCACGCTCCCGAGCTGTACGTGCTGGCCGTGCTGTCCATCGCGCTGAAGGTGGTGATCGTGCCCTGGGTGATCCGTCGTGAGCTGCGCACCGCCGAGACCGAGATCGCCGGGTCCGGTGCCCTCGGTGTGGCCAGCGAGGTGCTCATCGCGATCGTCGTGGCGGCCTTCGGGTTCTTCGCCACCGGGGCTCTCGGGCTGAGCGGAAGGCTCTTGCCGACCGCCGCGCTGTCCTCGGCGGTCGCCCTGATGCTGGTCGCCTTCGTCATCATGACCGTGCGTTCCGACGTGGTCTCCCAGGCCGTCGGCTTCTTCACCTTGGAGAACTCGGTCTCCCTGGCCAGCCTCGTGGTCGCTTCCGGGCTGCCGTTGATCCTCGAGGTGGCCTTCCTGTTCGACCTGCTCGTCGCCGTCGTGGTGTTCGGTGTTCTCATGCGGGTCCACCACGGGCGGATGTCCACCCTGTCCACCGAGCCGCTGCGCCGACTGCGCGGATAGGGAGCACTGGTGCCTGCGATCCTGGTCGCCCTGGTCGTCTACCCCGTCGTGGTGGCCGCAGCCTGCCTGTTCCTGCCGGTCCGCGCCGCCCAGGCGCTCTCGGTGCTCTCCGGTGTGGCCGCTGGGGTGCTCACCATCGTCCTGGTGCCGGCCGTGGCCCACCAGGACGTGACGATCGGGTTCCTCCGGCTGGACGCGTTGGGCGCGGTCTTCCTGCTGGCCAACGGTTTCCTGTACGCGGTCCTGACGGTCTACTCGGTCGGGTACTTCCGGGCCGAGGAGCAGCTGGCGGACTTCCCGCGGTACGCACGGCGCTTCTACGCCGGGTTCAACGTGTTCGCCTGGGCCATGCTGGTCGCTCCGCTGGTGACCGGGCTCGCGCTGCTGTGGATCGCGGTGGAGATCACCACGGTCGTCTCGGCGCTGCTGGTCGCGATCGACGACACCGATGCGGCTTCCGAGGCGGCCTGGAAGTACGTGCTGATCGCCTCGTCCGGTCTGGGGATCGGGCTTCTGGGCACCATCGTCATGTACAGCGCGGGGGCCAGCGTGATCGGCGCGCACTACGACCTGGCCTTCGCCCCGCTGCTGGCCGTCTCCCACCACCTGCAGGCCACGCCCATCCGGCTGGCCTTCGTGCTCGCCGTGGT
>JAJYSQ010000412.1 GCA_021793495.1 Actinomycetes bacterium | reverse complement strand
CGTGGCGTCCGGGGGGTGATCGCCACTCCGAGCCACGGCAGCCTGGACTCGCTGCTGCGGCTGCGCGACCACGGGATCGAGGTGGTGCTGCTGGACCACACGTCCCCGGTGCCGGGCCTCGCGTCGGTGGCTGTGGACGACGTGGGTGGGGCGTCGCTGGCGATGGAGCACCTGATCGGGCTGGGCCACCAGCACTTCGCGTTCCTCAACGGGCCGCTGAACCTGCGCCAGTGCGTCGACCGTCGCGACGGTGTGTACCGCACGCTGCACGCACACGGGCTGGACCCAGCCGTGGCGCTCGAGGAGATCGCGCTAGACGCACTGAACGCCGATGCGGGCGACGCGGGCGTGCGCGAGCTGTGGGCACGCACCGGGCCGCGACCGACCGCCATCTTCTGCGCGAACGACTTCACCGCGCTCGGGGCCCTGCGCGCACTGAGCGAGCTGGAGGTGGAGGTGCCGGGGGACGTGGCCGTGGTCGGGTACGACGATGTCATGTTCGCCTCGATGCTCACCACGCCGCTGACCTCGGTGCGCCAGCCGATGCACACGCTCGGCTGGACGGCGGCGGACATGCTGCTCACCCGCCGCTCCTCCGGTGAGGACGCCGCGCAGGTGGAGTTCGAACCAGAGTTGGTGGTGCGGGCCTCGTCCGGGGCAGCCTGAACCTCACGCACCGACTGCACAAGCACCGCCCCCGGCACGGTCAACGAACGGCAGGAATCTGCTGCCACGATCACCAGCGGGCAGCGGAAGTTGTCAGGCCGGGCGTCAGCGAACCGGTGCCGCCGGGGCCGGCGGCACCCAGCCCATGGCCGCATCCGCACCGCGGTTGATGGCGCCCGCCGGGGTCAGTCGCATCAGGGCGTTCCGCAGCGGCTGACGCAGTCCCCCACCCAGGTGGGAGCCGAACCTCGCGGTGAGCACCGACGCGCGCCCGAGCGCCCGGCACCGGGGGCGCCGGGCACGGTCGAACCCGGCGAGCGCCGGCGCCATCCGCCCGCCAGCCGCCACCGGCGAGCCGATCAGCAGCCCGACGCACAGCCCGTCCTCCAGTGCGGTGGCCACGCCCTGCCCCATCGTCGGGAGGAACCCGTGCGCGGCATCGCCGACCATCACGACCCGCCCGCTCGTGTACCCCGGCAGGCCACCGGGTAGGTGGTGGACGTCGTGGCGCAGCACGGCGGCCGGATCGGTGCGGGCCAGGATCTGCTGGATCGGATCGGCCCAGCCGGTGAACCGGCGCTTCGCCGCGGCCAGCTCGTCGGCGATCCGGGTCCGCTCGGACATAGCCACGTAGCCATACCAGTAGGTCTCGCTCTCGGAGACCGGCATGATGCCGAACTCGGCGCGCGCCCCCCAGTACTGGCGCAGCGTGGTCTCGGCGGGGACTCTGGGCACGATCGCGCGCCAGCTGGAGAACCCGCTGTAGGTTGCTCGGTTGGAATACAGTGCGGTGCGGACCGCGCTGCGCATGCCGTCGGCGCCGACCACCAGATCGGCCTCACGGCCTGCCACCACCGCGGGCGCGCCGCCGGGCACACCCGGAGTCACGGTGGTCACGGGGACGCCGGGCACGAGGCGCACCCCAGCGCTCCGCGCACGCCCGAGCAGTGCCTGGTGCACGCGCCGGCGGTGCACGCCGATGAGTGCTACCGCCTCCCGCGTGGCCTCGTCGTCCCGGATGGTCAGGATGGGACGTCCGTGGCTGTCCCAGGTGCCCTCGGCCCTGGTGGCACATCCGAGCGCTGCCACCTCGTCGGCGTCGAAGCCGAGGCCTTGATAGGCGGCGACGGCGTTGCGGGACATGGCGAAGCCCGCCCCGATCTCACCGAGCTCGGGCGAACGTTCCAGCACGGTGACGTCCCAGCCGGCCTGGGTGAGCGAGACGGCCGCCGCGAGCCCAGCGATCCCTGCGCCGACGACGACAGCCGAACTACCCATCAGCATCCTCCGCTCTCAACCACTACGATCGTTCTAGTACGTATTCTGTCATAATCTGGCCATGCCGCGTTCCAACCCGGAGCGGCGCCGGGCCCTGGCCGACGCCGCGATCGAGCTCCTCGCCGCCGAGGGCAGCCACGGGCTGACCCACAGGGCGGTAGAGCGCGCTGCGGGCGTACCGGCCGGCACGGCGTCGAACTACTTCCCGAGCCGACAAGAGCTCTTCGTCGCTGCCGCCGAACGCGCCGTCGCACTGCATGAGCAGCAGATGCAGCGGATCGACGACGAGCTCGACACCTCCGCCGACGACGACCCGCTGGTCGCGCTGGTCACCGCCTCGCTCGTGGATGCGGTGACCACCTCACGGCGCCGGTACCTGGCCCTCTTCGAGCTGCAGTCCGAAGCCACCCGTCAGCCCGCCCTGGCCGTTGCACTGGCCGCGCTGGCAGGTGATGCACAGCGCTTCACCGCGGGTGAGCACGCCCGACTCGGGCTCACCACGTCCCCCGACGCCCTGCGGCTGCTGATCACCCTCTACGGCGGCGCCCTGTTCGCGCTGGTCAATGCACCCGTGGCGCCCGGCGCGGCCCAGGTGCGCCAAGCGGCAGCGGCCATCGTGACCGGGGCGAGGTCCGCCGTCGAGATGGGCAGCTGAACCGGAGAGTCAGAGCAGCCGCCAGCCCAGACGCTGGGCAGCAGAGCGGTCGAAGGTCACCACCTCCGCAGCACCGAACTGTTCCATCGAGCCCTGGATCAGCACGTCCGGACAGGGGTCATCGGAGCGCCCGCTGG
>JAJYSQ010000411.1 GCA_021793495.1 Actinomycetes bacterium | reverse complement strand
CGAAGTCTGCGGGACCAAAGCGGACCCGGGGCCCGCATTCGGGCAGCGAAGGGGAGAGGCCCGCGCGGGCCTCTCCCCAGCTTCCGGTGGGAATGTTGCAGGGTTGCGTCGGTCAAGGTACGGCGAACGTCCGGTACCTTTTAGAGACTCCCCCCACTAAGGAACCCGTAGACCCGCACGGTCATGGCCGCTGCCTGAGCCCTGGTGAGCGTGCCATGCGCGTTGAAGGTCCCGTCGGGGAGGCCTTGGAGTATCCCGAGGTCTGTCGCCTGCGAGACGCTCTCAAGGGCCCACGCGCCGATCGAGGACGCATCCTTGTAGCTCGCCGGCGCCTCGGAGGGCAGCTGGACCTGTTTGGCAGCCAGGGCCCGCATCAGAATGACCGCGGCTTCCTCCCTGCTGATGGGCTGGTTCGGTAGGGCCTTGCCGTGATCGCCCATCAGGATGCCCGCGTGCGCGGCCGCGTCGATGACACCGGCATACCACGCCTTAGGCGACACATCCGAGAATGTGCTCCTCGAACCCACTGCGGGCTGGACGCCGACGGCGCCGAGCACCAGCTTCAGGAACTCTGCCCGCGTGACCGGAGCCCCCGGTTTGAAGGTGCCGTCCGGGTATCCGGAAATGGCTCCTCTCGCCGTGAGTTCGCTGATGTCCTGGAAAGCCCAGTATGTCGCGGGGACATCGGGGAACGTCTCGAGGTTCGCCATGACGGCCCAGGTGCTGAAGTGCGCGATGGTGCCCGCAGCCGTCCCGGTTGCCGGGTCGAGGGTCACCGGACCGTAGTAGAGCCACTGGCCGCCGACGAGCGTGTAGAGGCCGAGCTGCAGAGGCGAGGTGTTGGCCGGGAGGTTGTAGTGGAAGCTCACCTGGACCGGTTTTGTCGGCTCCGCGCTCGTGGAGATCGTCCACTCGGCGGATGCCAGGCCGGCCGATGCCGGCGGCGGCGTGACCGAACTCCCGGATTCCTGGGTTACCGTCAGGGAGCTTCCGGACGGGAGAGACCCCTGCGGGAGGACGAGCACCATCGAGTTGTCCTGAGTGCTCACCGTGACGGGCGAGGTGCTGGGATCGACCGTCTCCTCCACCTCTGTCGCGGTCTGGACGCTGGGGGTGTTGGAGGTTGGCGCCGGGGGTGTGCTGCCCGTCGCTCCGCCGGACGGAGGCGACACCGGGCCGGTCGACGGCTGCAGGAACAGGCCGGTGACTGTGGCCGTCAGGGCTGGGACGTAGGCGTCCGTCACCGTGTAGGTGAGGCTGTCGGCTGCCGTGTCGGTCACGTAGAACATGACCTCGCCGCCGGAGAGTGTCAGGACGTATTCCCCGCTCTGCGGCGCGACCGCGTGGTAGGTTCCGCCCGACTTGACGTACACCGACGCCGTCACGGTGTTTGCGGACGTCGAGACACCCGAGATGGTGAGGTTCAGGCGGTCATGGTCGCTGGTCACCACGTTGCCGTTGGCGTCGAGTGCCGCGATGTCGACGGACTGGTAGTTGGCCTGCCCGGCGGTGGACACGTCGGTCGCCGCGGGCGACGTGAGGGTCAGGGAGGTGGCCTCCTCGGGAGCGAACAGCCCCTGGGCTCCGCTGATCGGGAGCGAGGAGTCCGTAAGGTCTGTGGCGCCGTAGGAGAGAGTGTCGGGAGCCGTGTCCTTCACGTACCACGTAGCGGCCTGCGTGCCCAGCGTCTGCTCGTAGAGCCCCTGGGCGTCCGGGGTGATGGGAGTGTACCTGCCGGTGGCGGCGTCGTAGGACGCGACGGTCAGGGTGGCGGGGCTCTTGGCTCCCGCAATGGAGATCCCGACGCTGTCGGTGCTGCCCACCGCCTCGCCCGAGGCGTCCGTCATCGTGACCGAGACGGGCTGCCAGTAGGTGGTCCCGCCGGACTCCGCCACGGTGGCGTGCGGGTTGACGACGTCCAGGAACCCGCCGGTTTCCGGGCCCGCCGTGAACGTGCCGGTCGGGTACTGCATCGATAGGAGCGGTTCCTCCGTGACGCTGTAGGTAATGTCGGTGGCCTCGCTCGAGGTCACGCCCACGTAGGTGAGCCCGGAAGCGGCGAACGGAACCGTGTAGAGGCCATCGGGCGTCGCTGTGAGGGAGGTGGGGCTCGAACAGCTGCTGTCCGCGCCGCAGTCGTAGTAGCTGATGGTGGCGCCAGGGTTCGAGCTGTCCCACGTTCCGATCCCGAACGAGGACACGTCCGGCGTTGAGCTGATGGGTTGACCATCTGTGCCCACCGGCTGGACCGAGATCACCTGCATGTGCGGCGTGCCGCTCACCGTGGCCTCGGTCGGCGACGAGCCGACTTGGACCTGAAGGTCGGCAAGGCCCGAGAACGTGATCTGACCTGTGGAAGCCGGGAAGAAGGGATGGGTCGTGTCGTAGACGGAGTAGGTGACGGTCTCCGGTGCGTCGTCGGCGATCTGGAACGTCCACGGAGTCTCCAGGCTTTGGTCGAGGAAGGGCTGCATCGCCACGGAGTCGAGGCCAGCTCCGCCGCCCTGCTGGGCGCTCATCGTGGAGCTGGTGCTCGTGTAGTCGTCCCAGTTCACATAGCCTTGAGCCGGTCCGGATCCAACTGCGCCGTACACGCTGAGGCTTACCGTGTCCGCCCCGTACACGCTGTCCCCGACCGTCGGATAGCCGTACGAATCGAGGCCCAGCACGGGATTCCCGTTGGCATCGACGGGGGTCGCGTAGAGGTTGATCGAGGTCGTGGCGTTCGGGCTCTCGTAG
>JAJYSQ010000410.1 GCA_021793495.1 Actinomycetes bacterium | reverse complement strand
ATGCGGTTCAGCTCGAGGTCGCATGCCAAGGACCCGGCCAGATCTTCGTGTCGGTGGAACCCTTCCAAGCCTCGACCGATTCAGCTCCGGGTACCGCAGTCGGCACCACCTGTGATCCCTTGTTTGCTCGTTACTCGCGGATCGTGCACCCGACTGGCACCTACGTGGTCACGATCCATGCCCCGTCCGGTATCCAGTGGCGGGTCATGGTCGAGACCGGTGACCCCGCCTTCGTGTATCCGGCCACGCCGCCCCCGGGTCTCCCCACAGCAACCCCGGCGCTGTCCGCGTCTGCTGGTGGGTGAATAAGTGCCCGTGCCCCGGATCGGCAGGGCCCACAGCGGGTGCCCCCAGGGTGCTCAGCGGGCCGCGGCGAGGGCGTCGACGGCCTTGCGCGCCGCGATGAGCACCGGGTCCCACACCGGGGAGAACGGCGGGGCATACCCCAGGTCCAGCCCCGTCATCTCCTCCACGGTCATCCGGTTCCACAGCGCGACCGCGCACGCGTCGATCCGCTTCGCCGACCCCTCCCGCCCCACGATCTGCACACCCAGCAGCCGGCCGCTGCCCCGCTCGGCCAGCATCTTCACCGTCACCGGTGCCGCCCCCGGGTAGTACCCAGCCCGAGTCGTGGACCGCACCGTGACCGCGACATGAGCGAACCCCGCCGCCGCCGCATCCACCTCGCGCAGCCCGGTCCGGGCGATCTCCAGGTCGCACACCTTGCTCACCGCCGTACGCACCACGCCGGGGAACGTCGCGTACCCCCCGGTCAGGTTGATCCCCACCACCCGGCCCTGCTTGTTCGCGTGCGTACCCAACGGCACGTGCACCCAGGAGGTAGACACCCGGTCGAAGGACTCCACGCAGTCCCCGGCCGCCCACACGTGCTCCTGGCCCACCACCCGCATCCGCAGGTCCGTACGGATCCCGCCCGAGGGCCCGACGGCCAGCCCGGCCCGGGTGGCCAGCTCGGAGGTAGGCCGGACCCCGATCCCCAGGACGACGAGGTCCGCGGGGATCTCCCCATCCGCCGTAGCCACCGCGCGGGCACGCCCCGAGGCGTCGGTGAGGATCCCGGTGACCGCCGTGGCGGTCCGTACCTGGATGCCCATCGTCTCCATGGCCCGGTGCACCAGCGCGCCCATGTCCGGGTCCAGCGTGGTCATCGGCTCGTCCAGGGCGTCGACCAGCGTGACCGCCAGTCCCCGCTTGCGCAGCGCCTCGGCCATCTCGATGCCGATGTACCCGCCGCCGACCACCACGGCCCGGCCCCGATCTGCCCCAGCATCAGGACGCAGCCCGGCCAACCCACCGGTCAGCGCCTGCCCGTCGTCCAGGGTCGCCACCCCGTACACCCCGGCGGAGTCGATCCCCGGCAGCGGCGGGCGCACCGGGTGCGCCCCGGTGGCCAGCACCAGCTCGTCGTACCCGATCCGCTCGGCACCCGACGGGCCACGGGCCACCACCACCGAGCCGGCAAGGTCGACCTCCAGCGCCTCGGTGGCCATCCGCACATCGATGCCGTTCGCCCGGTGTGCCTCGGGGCTACGGGCCACCAGCGACTCGGCGTCGGCGACATCCCCACCCACCCAGTACGGGATGCCGCACGCGGCGTAGGACGTGTGCCGCCCGCGCTCCAGGGCGATCACCTCCACGTCCGCCCCGCCCCGACGCTTGGCCTGGCTGGCAGCGCTCATCCCCGCCGCGTCCCCGCCGACCACCACGATCCGCTTGCTCATCCCGATCACTCCCCGGCTCGTCCCGCCCCACCATGGTCATCGCCCCGCAAGGTCTCTCCCAGGTTCCCACGGCCTCGTCATCGCCGGCACGTGCAGGGCTCAGCCAAACCTCAGGGTGAACCCCTAGGTTGACCGGGTGACTTTCGCGCTCGGCCCGGCCGTCCTCGCACCCGCCCACCTGATCGAGGCCTTCGGCCTGCTGGGCATCATCGCCATCATCCTGGCCGAGACCGGGTTGATGGTCGGGTTCTTCATGCCGGGGGACTCGCTGCTGTTCACCGCCGGGCTCCTCGTCGCCACCCACGTGCTGCACACCCCGCTGTGGCTGGTGATCGCGATCATTGCCGCCGCCGCGTTCGCCGGTGACCAGATCGGGTACGGGATCGGCCGGCGGGCCGGGCCTGCGGTCTTCCGCCGACCGGACTCACGGTTCTTCCGTCAGGAGTACGTGACCCGGTCCCACGAGTTCTTCGACAAGTACGGCCCCGGAACCATCGTCCTGGCCCGGTTCGTGCCGATCGTGCGGACCTTCGCCCCGGTGATCGCCGGGGCCAGCGCCATGCGCTACCGGATGTTCGTGGCGTACAACATCATCGGCGGGGTCGCCTGGGCGATCGTGGTGACGGTGCTCGGGTACTTCCTCGGCCAGATCGCCTTCGTGCGCGCCAACATCGAGTTCATCCTGGCGGGCATCATCATCGTGTCGGTGCTGCCGGTGGCCGTCGGGCTGTGGCGCCACCGCCCCGGGCAGGGTACGGCGTCAACCACGGCCTCCCGTCCCATGCAGCCGAGGACTCCGGGCGCGCCTCGCGTACCCGGTGAGTAGCCCTCAGGCGGTGCTGGTCCGCTCCGCCCACTCCCACGCCGCGGCAGGCGCGTCGGGCAGCGTACGTCCCAGCACCAGCGCGGCGTACGTGGCTCGCGCGGCCTCCTCGAGGTTCGCCGCGCGCCGGTAGGCCAGCTCCACGTCGGGGCCGAGGACGCTGACCCCGTGGCGATCG